>DASSJW010000645.1:0-3640 GCA_035690995.1 Xanthobacteraceae bacterium | reverse complement strand
CTACCCCACGGCTTGCGCGGTCTCCGCCAGCACGTCGGCCGCGCCGGCGATAAAGGCTTGCATCATGGCAGGGACCTTGTCGTCCGGGCCGTTCCAGTTGATCGTCAGGCAGAACGTGACCGGCACCTTCGCAACGATCATCTGGCCGGCGAAGCACAGGCAGTGGAAGCGCTCCCAGTCGATGCTGCCGCCCTTGCCGTAGGCCGGCGTATCTGAAGGCACCGCCTTGGTGATGGCATCAGCCATGGCCTGGATGCGCTTGAACTCCACCAGCGTGTCCGGCTTGCGGAAGAACGCGCCGCGCAGCGCCTGCTGATACCAGCGCACCATCTCCTCGGCAGTACTGGCCATGGTCTGCTTGTCGTTGAGCGGCGGTCGCGGCGTGCCGAATGAGCCGCCGTTGTCCAAGCGCACGATGCCGTCCCAGCCGATGTCGACGCCTTCGGGCGCACCGGCGATATACGAGAACAGCCGGCGGGTCGATTCCGGGATTTGCGTCTGCTTCAACCCGGCCTCGGCGATCAGCGCGCGCACCTGTGCCGGGCCGACGGCGGCGAGCGCGATGTCGGTGGCGGTGTTGTCGCTGTGCGCGATCATCGCCTCCAGCACGCTGCGGGCCTGGGTCGTGCCGGTGAGCTTGAGGAAGACCGGGCTGCTGGCCGAGCGCACGGCATCGTCGACCTTCATCTGCTGGTCTTCGGTCAGCCGTCCCGCTTCGACCTCGCGCAGATATTGCGCCAGGATGAAGGTCTTGACCGCGCTGCCAACGAACAGCCGCGCCGCGGGATCGTGCGCGGCCCGCCACGGCGTCGTGGGATGGTCCACCACCACGAGGCAGCTCGCGGTTGCCGGAATCCGGGCGAAGCGGTCCACCGCCGCCTGCGCACGCGCGACGCCCTCGGCCGCCGCCGCCGGTTTGATCAAGGCAGGCCCGGCCAGCGCCGAAGCGGCCAGCGCCAACATGCGACGACGATCGCGGTTCATGGGATTTCCCTCGTTGATGACATCACCCGCCGGCGGAGCAACCGATAGCATAATGGGTGTGTGACGTCCGGCGTTCGACTAAGCTTAGTGGTCTGATTCCGAAGTTCGTAAGCGTTTGCGGCACGCTCAAATACGAACTTCGGAATCAAAGGACCACTAGCAACTTTATGATTCTAGTGCGGTTTTGAATTTGAAGTTCCTATGATTATCGTGCCGCAGGAACTGATAGGAACTTCAAATTCACCGCACTAGCCGGCTGCCCTAGCGCTGCGCGGCGACGACCGGGTTCGACAGCACGCCGATCGATTCGATCTCCACCCGCATCGTATCGCCCGGCACCGCCAGCAGCGGCGGATCGTGATACATGCCGGGACCGGGCGGCGAACCGGTGGCGAGCACGTCGCCCGGATCGAGCGGAAACACCCGCGACAGCGATGCGATGAACTGCTTGATGTTGAACAGCATCTCCGATGTGTGTGCGACGCACACCTCGCGCTCGTTGATATAGGTCTTCACCCAGAGCTGCTGCGGATCCGGAATCTCGTCCTTGGTCACCATCCAAGGACCCATGGGGCAGAACGTTTCGTATCCCTTGGAAATCGTCAGCAGGCCTTGCGCCTGCAGGCAGCGCGCCGACACGTCGTTGATGATGGTGTAGCCGGCCACGTAGTCGAGCGCGTCGGCCTCCTCGACATGGTAGGCGCGCTTGCCGATCACGGCGGTCAGCTCGCCTTCGATGTCGAGCTGGCGCACGATCTTCGGATAGATCACGGGCTTGCCCGGGCCTGTGATGGAATCGTGATATTTCGCGAAGATATGCGGCATCGGCGGAGTCACGATCTTTTCGCCGCGGCCGGCGCCTTCCTTGCGCAGTTCGTCGAGATGCCGGAGATAATTGCGCCCGCCCATGAGGATCTTGCCCGGTCGCGGCACCGGTGCCTGCAGGTCGGCGCCGTTGAGCGGAATGGCGGCATCCCGTCCCTCGCCGCGCCTGAACGCCTCGACCGCTTTGCGTGCCGCCGCCATCGCGGGCTCGCCCGCCATGAGGAACGCCGTCATGTCGTCCGGGATTTGTTCGGCTCCCGCAAGCAGTGCGTTGAGGTGTACGACCTGGTCGTCGACGACGGCGCCGATCCGCACGGCGCCGGAGTGCTTGAAACTCACCAGCCTCATTACCGTTTCCTTTGCGGGTTCGCTGCGAGAGCCAATCGTACCGAACGTCTTTAGCTCATTGGGCGAGCTGCGAGTCCATTCGCGCCGCGTCAAGCAGTCCGGTGAATGGCGCGCCAGAGGCGCTCGGGTGTAAACGGCATCTCGACCTGCCGCACGTTCAGCGGCGCCAGCGCATCGAGCACCGCGTTGGCGAGCGCCGGGATCGATCCGGTCGCGCCCGCTTCGCCCGCGCCCTTGGCGCCGAGCGGATTGACCGGCGAAGGCACCCCGCAATCGATCAATGCAATCGGCGCCAGGTCCTCCGCCCGCGGCATGAAGTAATCCATGAAGCTGCCGGACAGCAGCTGGCCGGTCCCTGGATCGTAGGCGATGTGCTCGCCGAACACCTGGCCGATGCCCTGCATCAGCCCGCCGTGCAGTTGGCCCTCCACCAGCGTGTGATTGTAGATCGTGCCGCAATCGTCGGCCGCGACATAGTTCACGATGCGCGCGGCGCCGGTCTCGGAATCGATCTCGACCTCGGCGACATGGGCGCCGCTGGGAAATGCGGTCGCGAGGTCGAGGGTCACGTTGGTGTCGAGCGGATGGCTGGCCTCGGGCCATTTTCGGTCGATCAGCGCCTGTATGCCGACGGACAGGTCGGTGCCCACGACGCGGTACTGGCCATCGGCGAAGACGACGTCGCCGGCTTCGACCTCGAACTCGCGGGCGGCGAGCTTGCGGCCCTTCTCGACCATCTCCTTGGCGCCGGTCGCGAGCGCGGCGCCGTGGCTGATCAGGGACCGCGATCCGAATGTGCCGACGCCGACGAGCTTCGGTGCGTCCACATCGTTGTAGCGCAGGTCGATCCTGTCCTCGGAGACGCCCAGGATCTGCGCGACCAGTGCCGGGTACACGGTTTCGTGGCCCTGGCCGGAAGGCCCCGCGAGCGAAAACAGCGACAGGCGGCCGTCCGGCTCAACCCTCAGCTCGACCTGCTCCTTGCCCATGCCGCCGGACGGTTCGAGAAACAACGCGAGCCCGATACCGCGCAGCTTGCCCGCGCGCTTGGCGGCTTTCCGGCGCGGCTCAAAGCCGTTCCAATCCGATGCCTGCAGCGCCGTGTTCAGCAGGCGCTGCGGGTCGCCGCTGTCGTAGGTCGAGCCGGTCGGCGTCTTCAACGGAAACATGTCCTTGCGCAGAAGGTTGCGTCGGCGAAGCTCGACCGAGTCGATTCCCATCGCGCGCGCCCCCTCTTCGACCAGGCGCTCCCACAGATAGGCCACGTTGGGACGGCCGGCGCCGCGATAGGCCGTGGTCGGCGTGGTGTTGGTGAAGACCAGCCGGTGCCGGCCATGCATGGCCGGGACGTTGTAGAGGCTGATGGCCGAACTGGTGGGCGATGCGATCGTGTTGATCAGCGGCCCCGCATTGGAGCAGTAGGCGCCGAGATTCACCAGCCAGCGCACGCGCAGCGCGAGGAAGTGCCCGTCGCGATCGAGCG
>DASSJW010000644.1:0-3505 GCA_035690995.1 Xanthobacteraceae bacterium | reverse complement strand
ATGATCGCGCGTCACACCCTGGCCCTGCTGGCGGCGCGCGGAACGCGGCCGGTGCCCGCACGTGCCGGCGGATGACGCAGTCCGGGTGAGCGTCGGCCACTTATTATGCGCGGCGTCACTCCAGGTCGGCCTCCTGCGCTTCCCCTGCCATGTCGGGCGAGCACTGGAGGGGGTTTCTGCGATGTGCTACGACCCCATGACATGAAGCGTATCATTCTCATCGCATCGTTCGCTGCCACGGCCGCAATCGCCGCCGGTGCACCGCAGCCATTGGACGCCCAGCAGCCGCAGCCGGGATCCGCGAATGCCTACCTGCCGGTGCTCGCCGACATCATGAGCGGGACCCAGTTGCGGCATCTCAAGCTGGCCTACTCCGGCAAGGTGAAGAATTGGCAGCTCGCCGATTACGAGCTGGGGCAGATCCAAAAGAGCTTTGCCGACGCGGCGCAGCTCTATCCCGTCTTCAAGAACATTCCACTTGCCGAGCTCATCAAAAGCGAGAGCGAGCCTCCGCTTGCGGACCTGCGCAAATCGATCGACGCCAAGAACCTCGACGATTTCGCCAGGGCATTCGGCAAGCTGACGGACGCGTGCAATCGCTGCCATCGGGCGGCCGGGGTCGGCTTTATCGTGATCCGTATCCCGACATCGTCGCCGTTCAGCAATCAGTTGTTTCCGCCGACCGAGACGAGATGAGTGCGACCGTCCCGGGTGCTGCTTGCGCGAGCGTGATTGCCATCGGCCGGACGGGGCACGAGATGCCGCCCACAGCGGAGGCGCGCCATGAAGACTATTGGCATCGCAATAGCCGTGATCGCCCTGATCGCCTCGCCCGCGCTGGCGCAGTCGCGGCGCAAGGCGCCGCCGCCGCGCGCGCCGCAGGCCACCTATCCCGGCGTCTATCCCGGTTCGGGTCGGGTCAACACCGACCCTGATCCCAACGTCCAGTTCGAGATCCTGCGCCAGCAGAACTGGCGCAAGGGCGGCTGACGCCTTCTCTAGGGCGGCGGAAACAGTTCGTCACCTGCGGGCTTGACCCGGGGGCCCATCGACGTCGCAAGACTTTTTCACGAAGAAGATGGATTGCTTGGTTAAGACAGGTGGCAAAATCGCCGACGATGTGTCCTGCCCGCCCGTTCACTCCTGCATCGCCTCTTCGCGCTTCGCCCGCAGCGTCGGCAGCGCGATGACGAGCAGCAGCACCGCGGCCGCAATCAGGAAGGTCGCGGAGATCGGCCGGGTGAGAAACACCGAAGGGTCGCCGAACGAGATCATCATGGTGCGGCGCAGGTTCTCCTCCATCATCGGGCCGAGGATGAAGCCGAGCACCATCGGCGCCGGCTCGCAGTCGAGCTTGAGCAGCACGTAGCCGACCGCCGACAGCGCGGCAATCTCGTAGATGTCGAAGATCTTGTTGTCGACGGTGTAGACGCCGATGCAGCAGAACACGAAGATCGCGGGAAAGAGCAGCCGGTAGGGCACCGCCAACAGCTTCACCCACAGGCCGACCAGCGGCAGGTTGAGCACCAGCAGCATGAGGTTGCCGACCCACATGCTGGCGATCAGGCCCCAGAACAGGCCGGGCCGCTCGGTCATCACCTGCGGGCCGGGTGCGATCCCCTGAATCATCAGCGCGCCGATCATCAGCGCCATGGTCGGGTTCGAGGGAATGCCGAGCGTGAGCATCGGGATGAACGAGGTCTGCGCGCCGGCATTGTTGGCGGATTCCGGCGCGGCCACGCCGCGGATGTCGCCCTCCCCGAACGTGCGCGGCGGCCGCGCCACCTTCTTCTCGACCATGTAGGCGGCGAACGAAGCGAGCAGCGCGCCGCCGCCGGGCAGAATGCCGAGGATCGAGCCCAGCGCGGTGCCGCGCGCGATCGAGCCGATGCAGGTGCGCACGTCCTGCGCCGTCGGCAGCACACTGCCGATGCGCGAGGTGAACACCTCCTGGCGTTCCTTGTGCTCGAGATTGAAGATCACGTCGGTGATGCCAAAGAAGGCCATCGCGAGCGCGACGAAGCCGAGCCCGTCGGCGAGCTCGGGCCAGCCGAAGGCGAAGCGGATGACGCCGGAATTGACGTCGGTGCCGATCAGCCCGAGCAGGATGCCGAAGCACACCATGGCGATCGCCTTGAGCAGCGAGCCGCGCGCCAGCACAACCGCCGCGATCAACCCGAACACCATGAGCGAAAAATAATCCGCCGGGCCGAACTTGAGCGCGACTTCGGCAAGCGGCGGGGCGAAATAGGCGACGACCAGCGTGGAAATGCAGCCGGCGATGAACGAGCCGATCGCGGCGATGCCGAGCGCCGGCCCCGCGCGGCCCCTGCGCGCCATCTGGTAGCCGTCGAGCGTGGTGACGACGGACGAGGTCTCGCCCGGAATGTTGACCAGGATCGCCGTGGTCGAGCCGCCGTATTGCGCGCCGTAATAGATGCCGGCGAGCATGATCAAGGCGGGCGCGGGCTCGAGGCCAAAGGTGAACGGCAGCAGCATGGCGACGGTCGCCACCGGCCCGATGCCCGGCAGCACACCCACGAGCGTGCCGAGGAAGCAGCCGATGAAGCAGTAGAGAATATTCTGCCAGCTCAGCGCGACGCCGAGCCCGAACGCGAGATTGTTCAGCGTCTCCATTCCGGGCTCACGAATTCGGCCACAGCGGGAGCGGCAGGCCGAGCAGCCAGACGAAGACGCCGACCGAGAACACGATCATGACCGCGGCGAGCGCAAATGTCTCCCACGGCCGCACGTCGCGCGACGCATAGGCGCCGACCAGCACCAGCACGGCGACCGCGGCGACAAGGCCGAGCCACTGCAGCGCGATCCCGAACAACACGATGGCGAAGAGCGAGACGCCGATCGGGCGGGCGTAGAAGCGCGGCACGGCCTCGCCGTCGAACACAAGCGAGCGCAGCGCGATGACTGCCCCGAGGCAGGCCAGCACCGCGCCGACCAGCGTCGGGAACATTGCCGGCCCCATGCGGTGCAGGTCGCCGAGCCGATATTGCTGCGCAAGCAGAATAAAGCCGCCGCCGATGGCGATGAAGATCAGCCCCGCCCAGAAATCCTTCGGCGCCCGGATCCGCATCATGCACATTCGCTTGTCATGCCCGCGAAAGCGGGCATCCGGTGTCCGCCGAGCAAGCCGTTCACGCGAGGCCGTGCCACATACGTTGTTTCGTGACTACTGGATCGCCCGCCTGCGCGGGCGATGACTGCGCGTAGGGTGGGCAAAGGCGCGAGCCGAGGTGCTGCAATGGAGCATGGTGCCGCGTGCTTCGTGCCCACGCGGCTCTGAATCCGTCGCGAGAACGACGCGTGGGCACGCTTCGCTTTGCCCACCCTACGCGAATACATCAATGATCAATCCGGCCGGATGTTCGCCTTCTGCACGATCACGCGGAAGCGCGCGAGGTCCTGCTTCACGCGCGCGTCGAGCTCGGCCGGGGTGGAGGGAATGGTGTCGACGCCGCCGCCGGCGAAGCGCTCCTTGACATCGGGC
>DASSJW010000643.1:0-4494 GCA_035690995.1 Xanthobacteraceae bacterium | reverse complement strand
GGTCCGCTTTATCATCACATCGGCCTCTACGCCTTTCGCCGCGAGGCCCTCACCCGATTCGTGGGGCTTGCGCCTTCGCCGCTCGAACGGCGGGAAAAACTCGAGCAGTTGCGCGCCCTCGAAGCGGGCATGCGCATCGATGTGGCCCTTGTCGACAGCGCGCCGCTCGGCGTGGACACCCCCGAGGACCTGGACCGCGCGCGTACGCTGCTCGCTGCATCTTCACGATAAGGACGGCGCAGAACGTCCATTCCGAGGGGGCAGCCGACCGCGAGCCCGTTGACTTGGACGGTCGGCGTGCGTACCGGAACGGCCATGACGGGCACCAAGAAGATCGTCTTCCAGGGCGAGCCGGGAGCGAATTCCCATCTCGCGTCGCGCGAAGTCTATCCGGACTATGAGGCGGTGCCCTGCGCAACGTTCGAGGATGCCTTTGCCGCCATCAGCAGCGGGGAGGCCGAACTCGGCATGATTCCGATCGAGAACTCGGTCGCCGGCCGCGTCGCCGATATTCACCACCTCATGCCGCATTCCGGGCTCCATATCGTTGCCGAGCACTTCATGCCGGTAAGCCATCAACTTCTGGCCCCGAGGGGCGCAACCCTCGCGGATATCAAGACGGTCGAAAGCCACGTCCACGCGCTGGGTCAGTGCCGCAAAGTGATCCGCAAGCTCGGCATCAAGCCGGTGGTCGCCGCCGATACCGCGGGTTCCGCGCGCGAGATTGCCGAGGCAAACGACAAGACGCGCGCGGCTATCGCCACCCGGCTGGCGGCAGACATTTACGGCCTCGACATCTTGGCGCAGGACATCGAGGACGAAGCCCACAACACCACCCGCTTCATCGTGCTCTCGCGCGACGCGAGATGGGCGAAGAACGGCGATGGGCCGGTGGTCACGACCTTTCTGTTTCGGGTGCGCAACGTGCCGGCGGCGCTCTACAAGGCGCTCGGTGGTTTTGCCACCAACGGGGTCAATATGACCAAGCTCGAAAGCTACATGATCGAGGGGAATTTCTTCGCCACCCAGTTCTATGCCGATGTCGAGGGCCATCCCGAACAGCGCAATCTGGTGTTCGCGTTCGAGGAGCTCGCGTTCTACTCCAAGGAAATGAAGATCCTCGGTGTCTATCCGGCGCATCCCTTCCGCACGACATTCGCGGAATCGATCGACTGATCGCCTGCGATGGCTGCAGGCGAGCATCGAGACGCGTGCGCTCGCAATCGACTGTCGCCGCCTGGCGCTGGAAAGCAGAAAACTCACGCGGCCGCGGAACAGCGGCCCGGTTGTTTCGGTTCATGGGGCACATTGCCCCGGCGAATAGCGCGCGGCACGCGCATCGTGGCCGGCCGGGCGCTTGCCGGCATGAGCGCCGGCGGACTTCGCCCGAAGACCACCGATTCGATCTCGGAGCGGTGCAGCCCCATATCCTTGAGCGAGCGGTCGTCGAGAGCGCTCAAGGCGCGGACCGCCCTCTTCCGCTCGAGCCAAGCGTCATAGGCCACCCACCATTTGCCCGCCGTGGAGCTCAAGTAGCACCAGGCAACGCCGGCCGATCGCAAGCATCCGAGGACGCGTCGATATAGGGCCCGCAGGCTTTGTGCGCGGGCAGCATGCGCCTCGCGCATGATGCATCGCTTGAGCTCCACCCACTGTTCGGGGGTCAGCTTGCGGTAGTCGAAATCACCATCACTGCGCATCGCTCGCTCCATCGGTCGCGACATGTGCGGAGCCTTTACGCAGGGCAAAGCATCACGTAAAATGAATAATTATGATATTATCCATCTCAGGATGAGAACGATGGATCTGGGCGACCTGCACATCTTCCGCTCCGTGGTGCAAGCCGGCGGCGTGACCCGCGCCGCGGAAAAGCTCAATCGCGTGCAGTCCAATGTCACCACCCGGGTGCGGCAGCTCGAGGCCGACCTTGGCGTTGAGCTGTTCGTGCGTGACGGCAAGAAGCTGCACCTCTCCTCCGCCGGAAGGCTGCTGCTCGATTACGCGGACCGTCTGCTCGAACTCGCGCAGGAAGCCCGCGAGGCGGTGCACGACGCCAAGCCGCGGGGCCTCTTGCGCCTCGGCTCCATGGAGAGCACCGCGTCGGTGCGCCTGCCGGTTCCGATGAACGAATACCTGACGCGCTACCCCGACGTGAGCCTCGAACTGCGGATCGGAACCCCGCGCGAATTGGCCGCCGCCGTGCGCGAAGGTGAACTCGATGCCGCGCTGGTGGCCGAACCCATTCCTGGCGCGCCGTTCGAAAAAATCCCGCTCTACGACGAAGAGCTAGTGATCATCGCGGCCGCCAGTCACCCCCCGATCAAAACGCCGCACGACGTCGCCGGCAAGCCCGTGCTCGCCTTCGAAGCCGGATGTCCCTATCGCCAATACATGGAAGATTGGTTCGCCAGCAGCGGCGAGATGTCCGATCGCGTGATCGAGACATCCTCATATCACGCGATTCTCGGTTGCGCGGTGGCCGGCATGGGGATCTCGATGGTTCCGCGCATTGTCCTCAAGACATTCCCCGACCTGAAGCTGCTCAGCGTTCACGCGCTTTCATCGGAATTCAATGTCGCCCCCACGGTTTTCATCAGGCGCAAAGGCGCGGTCTCGCCCAAGGTCGCCGCTCTGATCGAGGTGCTCACGCATGAAGCGAGCGTCAGCGGGCGCGTGACCCCGCGCCGGAAGGACGTCGCAAGCGCCGCCATGCAAAGCTTCGCCGGCCGGCCGCGGGCGATTGCACCCCTCCCACTCCCACAGACCGGTGGATCGAAAAGATCCAAATCCGGCAAGTCTGCCTCGCGCGCGGGCGTCGTGACAGCCAAGACAGACCGACGCACGGACGCCCGCTCGTCCGCAAACCGGTGACTGCCATCGCGCGGGATCGTCCGCGCGTCAGATGGTCTGGTTGTATTCGCCGACCTCGGGGTGGGTGCGCAACACGGCGTCGAGCGCTTTGAACATATCGTGCATGCGCGCCTCCGACGCCGGGCTCTCCACCACCACCACTAGTTCCGGCTTGTTGGAAGACGCGCGCACGAGACCCCAGGTGCCGTCCTCGACGGTCACGCGCACGCCGTTGACCGTCACCAGGTCACGCACCGGCTGCCCCGCAACATTTTCCCCCTTGGCTTTCACGGCCTCGAAATGCCTCACCACGTCGTCGACCACGCGATATTTGATTTCATCGGCGCAGTGCGGCGACATGGTCGGTGAGGACCAGGTCTTGGGCAGCGCGTTCTTGAGTTGGGCCATGCTTTTCTGCGGACTGCGGTCCAGCATGTCGCAGACCGCAAGCGCGAAGATCAGACCGTCGTCGTAGCCGCGGCCAAGCGGCTTGTTGAAGAAGAAATGGCCGGATTTCTCGAAACCCGCCACCGCGCCGATCTCGTTGACGCGCCGCTTCATGTAGGAATGGCCGGTCTTCCAATAGTCGGTCGTGGCGCCGTTGTTGCGCAGCACCGGGTCGGTCATGAACAGACCGGTCGACTTCACGTCCGCGACGAAAGTCGCGCCTTTGTGTTGCGCGGAAATGTCGCGCGCCAGCATCACGCCCACCTTGTCCGCGAAGATTTCATCACCCTCGTTGTCGACCACACCGCAGCGGTCGCCGTCGCCATCGAAGCCGAGCGCCACGTCAGCTTTCACGCGCAGCACCTCGTCGCGCATGGCATGCAGCATCTTCATGTCTTCGGTATTGGGATTGTATTTCGGGAACGTGTGGTCAAGCTCGCAGTCCAGGCGGACCACCTCGCACCCGACCGCTTCGAGCACCTGGGGCGCAAACGCGCCGGCGGTGCCATTGCCGCAGGCGCAGACCACCTTCAGGTGGCGCTTGAGCTTAGGCCGGTTGGTAAGGTCGGCAATATAGCGCGCGGGAAAGTTTTCGACGAACGCATAGGAACCGCCGCCGCGCATGTTGAAGCGAGCCTCGAGCACGATCTGTTTGAGCCGGGTCATCTCGTCCGGGCCGAAGGTGAGCGGGCGATGGGCGCCCATCTTCACCCCGGTCCAACCATTGTCGTTGTGGGAGGCCGTCACCATCGCCACGCAAGGCACGTCGAGGGCGAACTGAGCAAAATAAGCCATGGGAGTGACCGCAAGCCCGATGTCGTGCACTTTGCAGCCTGCGGCCATGAGCCCCGATATCAGTGCGGTCTTCACCGAGGCCGAATAGGCACGAAAGTCGTGGCCGGTCACGATCTCGGGCTGCACGCCGAGTTCATGGATAAGCGTACCGAGGCCAAGCCCGAGTGCCTGCACTCCCATGAGATTGATTTCAGTGCCCAGCAGCCAGCGCGCGTCGTACTCGCGAAACCCCGTGGGTTTCACCAGCGGCTCCGATTCATAGGCGTAGGTGTTGGGGGTCAGCGCGGGTTTGGGTTTGGGAAACATCACGGATCCTACGGGCGCGGCGATGCGCAACAGCCACATAGCGCATGCGCGACGGAGGGAAAAGCAAATAGCCCCTTCATGGTTCCTCTCTCCTGG
>DASSJW010000642.1:0-3773 GCA_035690995.1 Xanthobacteraceae bacterium | reverse complement strand
CGCAATAGGACGCCGGGCGCAGCACCGAGCCGCCAGTCTGCGTCCCGAAGGCCGCCGGGACCATGAAATCGGCGACCGCCGCGCCGGATCCGCTCGACGAACCGCCCGGCGTATGCGCGACGTTATGCGGGTTGGTGGTCGGGCCCGGCGCCATGCCGGCAAATTCGCACGTGACGGTCTTGCCCAGGATCACCGCACCGGCGGCGCGCACCAGGGCGACGCAGGCGGCGTCGGTGGTCGGCCGGTGACCGCGATAGATTGGCGAGCCCATTTCGGTCGGCAGTTCGGCGGTAGCGATGATGTCTTTCACGCCGATCGGCACGCCGTGCAACGGTCCGCGTGTCGGGCTGCGGTCGCGCTCGCGGGCCCGCCGCAGCGCCAGCTCCGGATCGATGCTAGCCCAGGCGTGAACGATCCCTTCGCGCTGCTCGATGCGGCTGAGGCAATCTTGGACCACCGCCTCGCAGGTCGTTTCGCCGGCGGCGATGGCGCGAACGGTCTCGGTCACGGTGAGTGCGTTATAAGCGCCGGCGCCGATTGCGCGCGCCGTGCTCGGCATCGAAGCGCTCACGGAAATGACACTCAATTCTTGCCCGCGCGCGCGGCCGTCGTCCCGGCGATACGGCCGAACACCGCGCCCGATGTGAGCCCGGACCCGCCGGGATAGTTGAAATAGAACAAGCCGCCGACCAGTTCGCCGGCCGCATAAAGGCCGCGGATCGGCTGGTAGTCGGTATTGAGCACTTCGCCATCGGTGGTGATGCGAACGCCGCCGAAGGTGAAGGTCAGTCCGCAGGTCACGGCGTAGCCCTCGAACGGCGGCTGGTCGATAGTGTTCGCCCAGTTGCTCTTGTTGACGGCGAGGCCTTCGGTGTGCCGGCCGTCCTTGACGTTGGGATTGAACGGAATGTCGGTGCGCACGGCCTTGTTGTACTCGGCGATGTTCTTGAGGAACTGCTCGGCGTTCACGCCCTCGAGTTTGTGCGCGAATTCCTCGATGGTGTTGGCGACGACCTTGGTGATCTGCCGGATCTTGTACTCGTCGCGCTGCAGATGCTTCACCTTCTGGTCGAAGATTTGCCAAGCGAACTGGCCGGGCTGCTCCAGAACCACGCGTCCGTATTTGGCATAGGTGTAGTTGCGGAAATCGGCGCCCTCGTCGACGAAGCGCTTGCCGGTGGCGTTGACCAGAATGGCAAACGGGTAGGAGTGCTTCTGAAACTGGTCGCCGACCGCGAGGTCGCCAAATTCAGGCGCGTTCATCTCCCATTGCACCGCGTGGCAGCCGGACCAGTTGCCGCAAGGGCTCGCCCCGATATCCAATGCCATGCGGATGCCGTCGCCGGTGTTGAAGCGGGTACCGCGCACCTTGGCCAGATCCCAGCCGGGACCGAGATAGCGTGTGCGCCATTCGGAATTCGACTCGAAGCCGCCGCAGGCGAGCACGACCGATTTGCTGCGCAGCTCGCTTTCGACGCCCTGGTGCCGGATGCGGACGCCTTCGACGCGGACGCCATCATAAACAAGGCTGAGCGCGCGCGTCTCGTAGCGGATCTGGATGCCGCGCTTGGTCGCGGCGTCGGTCAGCATCTTGACGAGGCCAGGCCCCCCGCCCACCGCCTCGACGGTCAGGCCACCCCAGAACTTGAACTTGCCGTCGATCTTGAAGGCTTGGCGGCCGTAGATCGGGATGAAGCGCACACCCTTGTCGCGCATCCAGCAGAACGTATCGAAGCTTTTGGTGACCAGGAGTTCGACCAGGTCGGGATCGGCGCGGTTCTGCGTCACCCGCGCCATGTCGTCGAAAAATTGTTCCTGGGTGTAGGTGCCGAAATCGGTGGTCGCGATCTCCTGTTCGGTCAGGTCAGGCACCAGCGCCTTGATGTCATCGACGCCGTTGTAGACCACCCGGACCGATCCGGCGGTGAACCGGCTGTTGCCGCCGGATTCATCCTCGGGCGCAGCTTCCAACATGAGCACCGAGGCGCCTTGTTCCTGCGCCGCCAGCGCCGCGCTGAACGCCGCGTTGCCGCCACCCACGACAATGACATCCGCATCCAATTTCGGCATTCCAGACCTCTATGGCTTCTTGTCATTTCCCGGCGCGCGAAACCGCGGTTCATTCAGCCGCAGCGACGGACACTCCGCCATGCGCCTTCGACCAGCCGGCCGGGTCATGCATGAATTTTTCGACTTCGGCGAGCTTGGCGGCGTCGAACTTGCCACCCTCCTTGGCGACCGCCAGCACGTCCCACCAGGTTGCCAGCGAATGCAGCGTCACGCCGAGGTCGTCGATGATCTTCCGTGCCTCCGGGTAGATGTCGTAGAAGAAGAACACCAGGACGTGCTCGACCTTCGCGCCGGCCTGGCGCAGCGCCTTGCAGAAATTGACCTTGCTGCGCCCGTCGGTCGTCAGATCCTCGACCAGAAGCACGCGTTGCCCGTCGGCCAGATGGCCTTCGATCTGAGCGTTGCGCCCGAACCCTTTGGGCTTCTTGCGCACATACAACATCGGCAAATCAAGGCGGTCGGCCATCCAGGCCGCGAACGGTATGCCGGCGGTCTCGCCGCCCACGATCGCGTCGAACTGCTCGAAGCCGGCATCGCGCATGATCGTTGCTGCGCCGAAATCGATCAGGGTCCGGCGCACGCGCGGAAATGAAATCAGTCGCCGGCAGTCGGTATAGACCGGGCTCGCCCAACCGGAGGTAAAGATGAACGGCTTGTCCGTCATGAAGCGGACCGCCTCGACCTCGAGCAGCATTTTCGCCGTGAGCTCGGCCATCACCTTCTTGTCGGGGAAGCCTATGCCTGTTGTCATGATCCGATCTCGCCGTTACGCGCCGCCGCCGCCTCGTCTGCCGTCATACCGGAGCCGAGCGAAACGAGGGGCGGCATCCCCGGGACTGGCAAGCGGGTTGTGTGCCTACGTTTGGTGCCGTCCGTCCATGCCCCGCTTTCGTTCGCCATGACAAGCGGAGATTTCAACTGGCCACAACCTTCCACTCGATCGCTTCGCCGCCGCGATAGACCAGCGCCTTCTCGTCCGGCCCCTCGACCGCGACCTCCTCGGGCGCAGTCCACGAGGTCTTTTCGAGCGTGATCCGCTCCTCGTTGGGCGGCAGACGATAGTGTTTCGGGCCGTTGAGCGAAGCAAAAGCTTCGAGCCGGTCGAGTGCACCTTCCTCCTCGAAGACCTTCGCGTAGGTCTCGATCGCGACCGGCGCGTTGAACAGGCCGGGAATGCCGTTCACCGCGAGCTTCTTCGCCATCGGATGCGGCGCGGAATCGGTGCCCAGGAAATAGCAAGGTTCGCCCGAGGTCGCGGCCTTGCGCAGCGCCGCGCGGTCCTTCGCGGTCTTGATGACAGGCATGCAGTACATGTAGGGCTTGAGCCCCCAACCGAGCCAATCGGTGCGGGTCAGGATCAGGTGGTAGGGCGTGATCGTGCCCCCGACCTGGGGCGCCGCACTGCGCACGAAATCGACGCCGTCCTTCGACGACAGATGTTCCAGAATAAAGCGCAATCCGGGAAACTGCCGCGTCCATTTGGAGAGATAGCGCTCGATGAACATGGCCTCGCGGTCGAAGACGTCGATCTCGGGATCGACATCCTCGCCGTGCATCAGGAACGGCATGCCGATCTTTTCCATGCGCTCCAGCACCGGCATGACCTTGCGATAGTCGGTGACGCCCGCGGCCGAATTGGTGGTGGCATTGGCGGGATAAAGCTTCACGCCGGTGAACACGCCTGCCTTGAACCCCCGTTCGAC
>DASSJW010000641.1:0-2058 GCA_035690995.1 Xanthobacteraceae bacterium | reverse complement strand
AAATCAGGGCGGCGCCGGCGGCATGCTCGGCGTGAACGCCGTCGCGCGTGCGGCGCCCGACGGCTACACCCTGCTTTATCATTCCGTGTCGGGCGTGGTGAGCTCGGTCGTGGGCAAGGATTTGCCGTATGACTGGCTGCGCGACCTCGCTCCCGTGTCGCTGGTTACCCGCTTCGCGCCGGTGCTGATCATCAATCCTTCGCTGCCTGCGCACGACCTGAAGGAATTCATCGCGCTGGCCAAGGCCAATCCCGGAAAGTTCAGCTACGGCTCGTCCGGGGCCGGAACGGCGATCCATCTCGCCAGCGAGCTGTTCAAGGCGGCGGCGGGCGTCGATATCGTGCACGTTCCCTATCGCGGCAATGCCGGGGTCATGCCGGACCTGCTGGCCGGGCGCATCGCCATGCTGATCGACGGCGTTCCCGCGCAGGCCAAGAACATCGATTCCGGCCTGGTGCGCGCGCTGGCGGTGACCACCAGGACGCGATCGCCGGCCTTGCCGAACGTGCCGACCATGATGGAGCAGGGCGTGGACTACGAGGTCCCGTATTGGACGGCGATCTACGCCCCGGCCGCGACGCCGAAGCCGATTCTCGACCGGCTCGCGGCGGACATCGCCAAGGCGATGAAGGACCCCGGCGTGGTGGCGCGCTTGAAGGAGGCGGGAACCGAGGCCGTCGGCTCGAGCCCGCAGGAACTCGATACCTTCAACCGCGATCAATTCGCGCTCTATCGTGGGATCGTCGCCGACCCCAGGCTCAAGCTCAATCTGCAATAGACGGACACGAGACGGACTATGCTCCGCGGCCGGCGTCTCGACCGGCGGGCCGCTGTGTCGCCGCTTACTTTTCCCGATCCCAGATCACGATCACGCGCACCACTCTGTTGTTCTGGTTGGGATGCGGCATGGGCGGGCTCTCGATAAAGAGCCGGTCGCCTTCGAAGCGGATGAAGCGGGTCTGCTCGCCGCCGACCCAGCCCTCGTTCCAGGCGGCTTCGACCTTGGTGACCACCTTGCCGTCCTCGACCCGGTAGCGGCCGGTATAGGCGATCATGGTGCGGAGCGCCTGCGCGCGCTCTTCATCCGTCTTCGGAACGGTCCGCCCCTCGGCCGTGACCAGCGCCAGCCACAAGCCGTCCGCGGTCGCGATCTGGCGGCCCCTGGGATGCTCGCCATAGACCGGCGTGCGCGCCTTGCTCTCCTGGTCCTCGTACACGACCGAGACGAGCTTCCAGGCGCCGACGATCTTCTGCTTGAGCTCGGCATCGTCGGCACGGGCGGCGGTGGCGACGAGCGCCAGCAGGCAGAGCAGCAGAACACGCATGGCATTTCCTCCCGGCAGTGGTTCGCTGAGCTTCGCAGGCCGGCGACGTTGTCCCGGGCCCCGTTGATGATCTCGCAGCGAGGACCGCCTGCACCTATCTCGTATCGCCGAGCCACTTCGTGCGGATCTTTCCCAGCGTACCGTCGAGCTCGATCTGGTCGAGCCAGATGTTGATGTAATTGAGCAGCGTCTGATCATTGCGCCGCAGCAGGATGGCCACGTAGATCGGGTGGAACACCTTGTCCGGGCTCATCGCCGCGAGCCGCGGGTTCTGGCGGCCCATATAGATCGCTGCGGTGGAGTCGGAGACCTGCGCATCGACCTTGCCGGCGAGGAGATCGGCGGTGGCGAGCTCGTTGCTCTCGAAGCCGACCGGGGTTGCCTGGGTGAACATGTTGTGGGCGAAGCGGTCGTTCAACCCGCCTCTGTTGTAGGCGATCTTCAGCCCCGGGCGATCGAGGTCCGCCAGCGTCTTGAAGCGCCCCTGGTCGGCGCTGCGGATCAACAGCAGCTTCCCGTAGCGCATGTACGGTTTTGAGAAGGCGGCAACCCGCGCGCGGTCGAGCGTCCTTCCCATCCCCGACATTGCGATGTCGAACTTGTCGGCGGCGAGGTCGGCGAGCATCGAGCCGTACGTCATCTTCACGTATTCGAGCTTGACGCCAAGCGAAGAGTTCAGCGTTTCCAACACATCCATGTCGAGGCCATGGAGCTTGCCGGTCGCCGGATCGCG
>DASSJW010000640.1:0-3777 GCA_035690995.1 Xanthobacteraceae bacterium | reverse complement strand
TATGCGCCGGCTGCTCACCGACTACGGCTTCGAGGGCCATCCGCTGCGCAAGGATTTCCCGCTCACCGGCTTCGTCGAGGTCCGTTACGACGACGAGCAGAAGCGCGTCGTGTACGAGAAGGTGAGCCTCACCCAGGAATTTCGCAATTTCGATTTCCTGTCGCCGTGGGAAGGTCCGGGCTACAGCCTGCCGGGGGACGAGAAGGCCACGACCGGCAAGGGGTCTTGAGATGAAGGTCAGGGCGAATCGAGAGTGTCGAATGGCGCGTGGCCATCAAGTCGCCATTCGCCATTCGCTATTCGCCATTCGCGCCTGCTCGCTGCTCGCAGTCGGATCGAGTTGAGTCATGGCCGAAACTGAGCTGCGCAATTTCACCATCAATTTCGGGCCGCAGCACCCGGCCGCGCACGGCGTCTTGCGTCTGGTGCTGGAACTCGACGGCGAGATCGTCGAGCGTGTCGATCCCCATATCGGCCTGTTGCATCGTGGCACCGAGAAGCTGATCGAAGCCAAGACCTATCTGCAGGCGATCCCCTATTTCGACCGGCTCGATTATGTCGCGCCGATGAATCAAGAGCATGCCTTCTGCCTGGCGGCCGAGAAACTGCTGCGGCTTGCAGTGCCCAAGCGCGCGCAGCTGATCCGCGTACTCTATTGCGAGATCGGGCGGCTGTTGTCGCATCTCCTCAACGTCACGACGCAGGCCATGGATGTCGGCGCCCTCACGCCGCCGCTCTGGGGCTTCGAGGAACGCGAGAAGCTCATGACGTTCTACGAGCGCGCGTCCGGCAGCCGCATGCATGCCGCGTACTTCCGCGTCGGCGGTGTGCACCAGGACCTGCCGCCCAAGCTGGTCGACGATATCTGGGCATTCTGCGATCCCTTCCTCAAGGTCTGCGATGATCTCGAAGACCTGCTGACCGGCAACCGCATCTTCAAGCAGCGCAATGTCGACATCGGCGTGGTCACGCTCGCCGACGCCTGGGCCTGGGGCTTCTCCGGCGTGATGGTGCGCGGATCGGGTGCGGCCTGGGATCTGCGCAAGGCGCAGCCCTACGAGTGCTACGCCGAGCTCGATTTCGATATTCCGATCGGCAAGAACGGGGACAATTACGACCGCTACTGCATCCGCATGGAAGAGATGCGCCAGTCCATCGCCATCATGAAGCAGTGTCTGGAGAAGTTGCGCTCGGACGAAGGGCGCGGACCGGTGACGGTCGACGACCACAAGATCGTTCCTCCCAAGCGCGCCGAGATGAAGCGCTCCATGGAAGCGCTCATTCATCATTTCAAGCTCTACACCGAGGGATTCCACGTGCCCGCCGGCGAGGTCTATGCCGCGGTCGAGGCGCCCAAGGGCGAATTCGGCGTCTATCTGGTCGCCGACGGCACCAACAAACCCTACAAGTGCCATATCCGTGCGCCGGGCTTCGCGCATCTCCAGGCGATGGATTTTCTCTGCAAGGGATACATGCTCGCCGATGTGTCGGCGATCCTCGGCTCCCTCGACATCGTGTTCGGGGAGGTGGACCGGTGAAGCACCTGCTCTTGGTATGGGCCAAGCTGGTCGGAGTGCTGGCGACAATCGCGGGTCTGTTCGCGTTGCTCGCCGCTGCAGCATTCTTCGTCACCTATTTCTTCATCGACGGCTCGGAACCGGACAGTCCCGGGACAGATCTCGGTGCAGGCTATTTCTTCCTGGGGATGCTCTTGTTGATAGCTTTGCCCGTGAGCCTCTATGGCGGACTCATGCTGGGCACACGGCTCATGTTTGGCCCTTTCACCAAGTCCGATCGGCTTGAGGCGTGACATCATGGCCGTTCGTCGCCTCGCCGAGCCCGCGCTGCAGCCCAAGAGCTTCGCCTTCACGGCGGAGAATCTCGACTGGGCCAAGCATCAAATCGCCAAATACCCGGAAGGCCGGCAGGCGTCCGCGATCCTTCCGATCCTGTGGCGCGCGCAGGAGCAGGCCGGCGGCTGGCTGCCGCAGAAGGCGATCGAGCACGTCGCCGCCCTTCTCGGCATGCCGAAGATACGCGCGCTCGAAGTCGCGACCTTCTACACCATGTTCAATCTGGAGCCCGTCGGACAATTCCATGTCCAGCTCTGCGGCACCACGCCCTGCGTGCTGCGCGGGGCGGACAAGCTGATCAAGCTCTGCCACGACAGGATCGGCGAGCAGCTGCACGTCACCGCGGACGGCAAGCTGTCATGGGTCGAGGTCGAGTGTCTCGGCGCCTGCGTCAACGCGCCGGTCGCGCAGATCAATTTCGACTACTACGAGGATCTCACTCCGGAGAGCCTCACCAAGGTGCTCGCCGACCTGGTCGTGGGCCATGAGGTCGAGCCGGGCCCGCAGGTCGATCGCCAGTTGTCCGCGCCGCAGGGCGGGGCGACCACGCTCACCGATCCCAACCTCTATGCGCGGCGAAGCGCGGGGCAGGGGTTGCAGCCGGCGCTGCGCGACGCCGACGCCAAGAAGCCCGGGGAGGCCGCGAACCTGCGCGAAGCGCCGGTGCCGAAGCCGCCGGCGGCCGATTCATCCGCAAGCGGAAAGTCGTGATGCTCCAGGACAAGGACCGCATTTTCACCAATCTCTACGGCCTCCACGACTGGGGCCTCGCGGGCGCGCGGGCGCGCGGCGCCTGGGACGGCACCAAGGCCATGCTGGAGAAGGGCCGCGACTGGATCATCAACGAGGTGAAGGCGTCCGGGCTGCGCGGCCGCGGCGGCGCCGGGTTCCCGACCGGGCTCAAATGGTCGTTCATGCCCAAACAGTCGGACGGACGGCCGCACTATCTCGTGGTCAACGCCGACGAATCCGAGCCCGGCACCTGCAAGGATCGCGAGATCATGCGGCACGACCCGCATCTCCTGATCGAGGGCTGCCTGATTGCCGCTTTCGCGATGAACGCGAACACCTGCTACATCTATATCCGAGGTGAATTCATCCGTGAACGCGAACGTCTGCAGGCGGCGGTGGATCAGGCCTATGAGGCCAATCTCATCGGCAAGGACAACGTCCATGGTTTCCCTTTCGATGTCGTCGTCCATCACGGCGCCGGCGCCTATATCTGCGGCGAGGAAACGGCGCTGCTCGAAAGCCTCGAAGGCAAGAAGGGCCAACCGCGCCTGAAGCCGCCGTTCCCGGCCAATGTCGGCCTCTACGGCTGTCCGACCACGGTCAACAACGTCGAATCGATCGCGGTGGTGCCCGACATCTTGCGGCGCGGCGCGGCCTGGTTCGCCGGCATCGGGCGGCCCAACAATACCGGCACGAAGCTGTTCTGTCTCTCCGGCCACGTGCAGAAGCCCTGCACCGTGGAGGAGGCGATGGGGATCCCGCTGCGCGAGCTGCTCGACACCCATGCCGGCGGTGTCCTCGGCGGCTGGGACAATCTGCTCGCGGTGATCCCCGGCGGCTCCTCGATGCCGCTCATTCCCGCCCAGGAATGCGACAGCCTGCTGATGGATTTCGACGGCTGCCGTGAGCACAAATCGGCGCTCGGGACCGCGGCCGTGATCGTCATGGACCGATCGACCGACATCATCCGCGCCATGGCCCGCATCTCGTATTTCTACAAGCACGAGAGTTGCGGGCAATGCACGCCCTGCCGCGAAGGCATGGGTTGGATGTGGCGGGTGCTCACCCGCATGGCGGAAGGCCGGGCGCACAAGCGCGAAATCGACATGCTGATGGAAGTCACCACCCAGATCGAGGGACACACCATTTGCGCATTCGGCGACGGCGCCGCGTGGCCGGTGCAGGGTCTGCT
>DASSJW010000639.1:0-6476 GCA_035690995.1 Xanthobacteraceae bacterium | reverse complement strand
GTGAAGCAGTTCACATATGCCCTCCAAACACTCGTGCGAGGTTACCGTCCCAGCCTTCACGGTCGGTGGGGACTATGTCCGACCCAAGTGACGCCCCGGAGTGCGATTTCTGTAAACGCGGCCATATTGGCCAACGCAGCCAGCGGATCGCGTTCCGGCAATGGACCGACAAAGGCTACATCTTCTGTCGCGCGACGATCCCAATCGGCATCTGCGACCGCTGCGGGTCGAGGCACTGGAACGAAGAGGCCGAAGCGATCATTGAGGATGTGGTCCGGAGCGAATATCAAAAACTGCGCTAAGACCGTTTCTGGTTCGTTGATCGATCCGTGTCGGGCCGCGAAACGCGGTCAGGGGCTGGCGCTCGCATGGCACCGCGTCGGGAGACGTTTTGGCCTACCGAACGAGGATCCGGCATTCGCCGTCACGACGCATCGAATTCGGAGCCCTCGGCCGCAATTGCGGCGAGCTTGTCCGGCGCCACCACGCTGACGCCGCCGCGTTCGAGACGCACCCACCCGCGCTTGACCCACGCGCGCAATTGCTTGTTGGTGCTCTCCCGCGACCTGCCGATCATCTGGCTGATCTCGCGTTGCGTAATGGCGACCTTGCGCCCGGGCGCGCCGCCCTGCTCCGACCCTGTGAGCTGAAGCAGCGCTTTCGCCAGCCGCGTCGGCAAATTGAGGAATGTCACGTCCTGGACCTGCTCGCTCGTCCGGCGCAGCCGCGAGCAAAGAATCTCGATGAACTTGATCGTCACATCCGGATGGCTGCTCAGAAACGGCACGAAATCGCGCCGCTCGATGACGATAAGCTCGCAGTCGGACATGGCCGTCGCATCCGCGGTGCGAGGACGGCCGTCGAGCAACGCGATTTCGCCGAAGATTTCACCCTCGCGAAAGATGTTGAGGACGATGTCCTTGCCCTCGGCCGACGCCACGCTGACCTTGACGCTTCCGGTGAGCACGCCCATCAGCCCGGTTCCAGGATCTCCCTTGGCGAATATCGTGGCGCCGCGCGGCACCCTGCGGGTCTTCATATACGACCCAAGATGCTCGATCACCGAGGCCGGGAGATCCTGAAACAAAGGATGATTGCGGAGCAGGGACAACCTGTCCCGCGTTCGCTCCGTCGGCGGTCTGCCCCCTAGAATCGACATGAGAGTTCGCTCCTCGGCCACCCGCAAATGAGCAACCCGACGTCCGTCTCAACCGCACCACCGCAAGCACTCGGGCGGACGCGCTGGTCCAGCGCAAACAGTATAGCCCAAGGCTATCGATATGGCGTCGCACTTCTCCAGATCGCTCTTTTGATCGACGCCCCTGCGCCGCTCAAGTCAAAAGCGCGGCTTTCGTAAATCGAACCAGGCACCGGGAGCGTACGCCGGACCCACAGTTAGAGGTGTGAGGCGCTTCATATGCCCGTGAAGAGGGGGCGCATGAGGTCTCGCGTGCGACGCAGCGTACAAGCCTGGTCCTACATGGGGCTTTCAGCCCCCTGCTTCGGTACGATGGTATGGGCAGACTTTCTCGGCGCTCGCGACTGCCATGTGACGCCCAAGCCCCTCGCGCTCGATTCGCCTCGCGGACGTCCATCACGCTGCCAGCCAATTCGCCCTGCACAATTCTGATTCGCGCGGCAACGTGGTTCGTGACGACCTGACGGTGGATATCCCCCGGCTCCGGCGAACGCTGACCCCCCGCGGGCGGACCGGGGTGGATGGTCGATCGGCCGCGTCAGGGATTCAAAGGCAGGGACGCGTTGGCTTCTCGCTACGCGCCCGATCGTAAGCGACCCCCGAGATGGCGAGGTTTCGCGTGCGGGCGACCTGAACTAGGTCGGCGCCATCGCAGTGGTCTTTGCCAGGTGTGCCCAGTTCAGCTCGATTTGCAGCGGTCTTCCTCGCGCATTTGCCGCAACGCCGCGGGCACCGAAGTTCTTCGCTTTGTGAACCATCTCACCGTCCGAACGCTCCGCGCATGACAGGGTCGCGGGCGTGAGAGCGCGATTCATGCTCAGAGGGTGAACACACATGCAAATGCATCAAATCCGCTACTTCCTGGCGCTCTGCGAGGAGCGCAATTTTACCCGGGCAGCCAAGCGCAGCGGGGTCGCGCAGCCTTCGCTGACCAATGCGATCCTCGCGTTGGAGCGGGAGTTGGGCGGACGGCTATTCCAACGCAAGCCGGCAATCGCGCTCACTGCACTCGGCTACGCGGTGCAGCCGCATTTGAGCCGGATCGCGCAAAATGCCGATCATGCGCGGCAAGCGGCACAGGCGCTGGCCGATCTGCATTCGGCGAATTCCGAGGCCGCGACGCTCCACCAAGCCGCAGGGTCTTCCCTATGCTCCTCGAGCTGATCGCAACGCCGCTCGTCCTCGGTTTTCTCCTCATCGCCGCCCTCGGCCACGTGCTTCTCACCGCCGCCATCTACCAATGTCTGCGGGGGGATGATGTCGGCGGCCGGGGCCAAAAGGCCGCCGCGCGCGGCGGCGCGGGATGCCTTGCCGGCGTTGTCGGCCTCATTGCGGCCGCTCCCGTCACCCAGAGCTGAGACCAGCTCGGGCCGCGGGCCGGCATTGCGAGAGACGATCGAGCGGCCGGGCGTCGCGCACCAAGTTTTGGATCCCACGGTCGACGGCGGTCCCGCATATTCTCAGACCCAGAAAGCCGCGATGCGATTGCGGGCCGAAGCCCGGCTTCGCGAACGCCATCCGGAGCGACCTCGCCGGTTGAGGCTTGTGCGATGCCGTCGCCACTCCCTACAATCTTTCAACAAGGAGAGAGCGCCCGGTCGGGTGGGCGCCAGTGGGAGGGCGGCAGATGCGGCGCTTCGGCCAAGCGTTGATGCACGCGCTCGGTCTCGCCATTATCGCAGCCAGCGCATCGGCGCAGACCGCCTATCCATCGAAGCCGCTCAGGATCCTCGTTCCCTATGCGCCGGGCGGTTTGACCGACGTCGTCGCCCGCCTCTATTCCGAGCAACTGCGACAAAGCTTCGGCCGCGGCGTGTTCGTCGAAAACAAGCCCGGAGCCTCGGGGATCATCGCAATCGAGGAGATGGCGCGCGCCAAGCCCGACGGCCATACGCTGATGATCGGCAACATCTCGACCAACGGATTGACGCCGATCCTGCTCGCGAAAAAGATGAAGATCGACTACGCGCGCGACGTCCAGATCATCACCCCCCTGGCGGATGTTCCCGTCTTCTTTCTCGCCACCACGACGAACTTCCCGCCCGCCACATTCGCCGAGTTCCTGGCATATGCCAAAGAACACCCGGGCAAAGTCCGCTACGGAAGCGCCGGGATCGGCAGCTATCAGCAGATCAATACCGAAATCCTCGCCAAGCGCGCCGGTCTCGATCTGCTGCACATTCCGTTCAAAGGTGGCGGCGCCGAGATCATCCGCGATCTCGCCAATGGCGACATCCAGGTTTCGTGGTTCAACATCACCAATCCGATCGGAATGATGAAGGCTGGGCGGGTGCGCGCGCTCGCCATCGCGGCCGAGCGGCGGCTTGCACAGCACCCCGAGGTCGCGACCCTGGCGGAGGTCGGCTTCCCCGGCATTCGCGCCTCGCAATGGGTGGCTGCGTTCGCGCCGTCGGGCGTCGCGCCGGACATTATCGAGACCCTGCGTCAGGCCTTCGCGAGGGCGATGACCGCCCCCGAAACGCACGAAGCCTTCGAGCGCGGCGGCATGGTCGTTCCGACGCGAACCTCGCTCGAGGACCCCAAGGCCTGGCTGCGGAACGAAATGGCGAGCTGGAAGCGCGACGTCGAGGATGTCGGCATCGTGGTGGAGGAGTGAGCTTGCGAATTGGAATCCTGCTGGGCGATGATATCGGCCTCGAAGTCGTTCCGGAGTGCGTCAAGGTGATGAAGGCCACCGCCGCGCGCGAGCGGCTCGAGATCGAATGGCAACCGCTGCCGATCGGCAAGCGCGGGCACGAGGAGCACGGCAACACGCTTCCGGCGGTGACCGAACAGAGCCTGCGCGCGCTCGACGGCTGGGTGATGGGACCGATCGGGCATGCCGCCTACCCGCGCGGAGATGCCACCTGGGTGATGCCGCCGGTACGCAAGAAGTTCGACCTGTTCGCGGCGGTGCGGCCGGCGTTGTCCCATGCCACCATTCCGTCGATCCACAGCAACGTCGATATCGTCTTCCTGCGCGAACTGACCGAGGGGATGCTCTATTCCGAGACGGTGGTCGCGGGTGCTCCCGAGTTCCGGCCCAATGACGACATCACCGTCGCCATGCGCTTCATCACGCGCAAAGGATCGAACCGGGTGGCGCGCGAGGCGTTCGAGATCGCGCGCACCCGCAGGCGCAAGAAGGTCACTGCCGCGCACAAGGAACCGGTGTACCGCCTCGCCTGCGGCATGTTCGCCGAGGAATGCCGCAAGGTCGCGCGCGAGTACCCGGACGTGGCGTTCGAGGAGATGATGATCGACTCGATCTCGATGAAGCTGGTGACCGCGCCGCAGCAGTTCGATGTCGTGGTGACCACCAACCAATTCGGCGACATCCTCACCGATATCGGGGCCGGCCTGGTCGGCGGGCTCGGGCTGGCACCCGGCTTGTGCGTCGGCGAGCGCCAGGCGATGGCACAGGCGACCCATGGCTCGGCGCCCGACATCACCGGGCGCAACATCGCCAATCCGTACGCCATGATCGTCTCGGGCCAGATGCTGCTGGCATGGCTGGGCCGCAAACGCAACGAGCCGAAGGCGACCGCGGCGGCGAACCGCATCCATACCGCGGTCAACAGCGTGATCGCCGGGGGCAAGCACCTGACCCGCGACCTCGGCGGGCAAGCCGGTACCACCGAAATGGGAGACGCGATCGCCGCCGCCGTGCAAGGATAGAGGTAACAAGCCACGCTGGAGTAACCGGCGGGCGCTTCATCGGGAGGAAGCACATGCACATCGATCTCGCCCGGCGAGCGGCCACGCTCGCGCTCGCTCTTGCCTTGCCCCTGCTGGCACTTGCGCAGGCGGCCGGACAAGGTGCGGGCCCGGCATCTACCTCACCCGCGGCGCAACCGTGGCCACAGCGTCCGATCCGGATGATCTGCCCGTTCCCGGCGGGTGGCGGCACCGATTTTATTGCGCGCCTCGCCGCCAAGCACCTGTCCGACCGGCTGGGCCAGCAGGTCTATGTCGAGAACCGAGGCGGAGCGAACGGCGCGATCGGCTTGCAGGCGCTGATGCAATCCGATCCCGACGGCTACACTATCGGCGCGATCTCGGACGGGCCGATCGTCGCCAATCCGGCGCTCTACGAAAAGCTCGCCTATCAGCCGCTGCGCGACTTCATTCCGGTCGCCATGATGATCCGCTTCCCGTCGATGCTCATCGCCCATCCGGCGGTCGGCATTCGCAACGTGGCGGAGCTGATCGCGCTCGCCAAGGCAAAGCCCGGTGCGCTGACTTACTCATCGGGCGGAACCGGCAACTTCAGCCATCTCGGCCTGGAGCTCCTCGCCCTGCAGACCGGCATCAAGCTGCTGCATGTGCCGTATCGCGGCGTCGGTCCGGCCACGATGGCGCTGATCGGCGGCGATGTGCAGCTCATGTACAACAATGTGGCGACTTCGCTCGAGCACGTGCGCGGGGGCAAGGCGATCCCGGTTGCGGTCGGAGAGCCGGCGCGCCTGCCGGCGCTGCCCGAGATTCCGGCGGTCGCCGAGACCGTGCCCGGCTTCGAAATGTCGGCCTGGGTCGCCCTCTTCGTGCCGGCCAAGACGCCGAAGGAAGTGGTCGTGCGGCTGAGCAAGGAGGTCGCTGCGATGCTCAAGGAGCCCGACGTGGTGAAGATATTCAACGAGCAGCAGATCCTCGCCTTCTACAAGGACCCCGAAGAGCTCACCCAGTACATCAAGGCTGAACTGGAAAAGTGGGACCGCGTGATCAAGACCGCGGGCATCAAGGGAGACTGACCGTGGGACAAGGCCTTCCGCCGTCATTGTCGGCGAAGGCGGATGATCAGAAAAACTGGAGCATCATACGCCGCACTGCCGGCGTCAATTAAGCTTCGCGATGGCTGGATGCTCCGCTGTCGCGAAACATGACAAACGAGTTTTGGGATACTGACATGCGAACCTTCGAAACATTTGCGATCCTGCTGATGAGCTCGCTGACGTCCATACCTGCTGTCGCGCAGACCACCCCACCTCCGCCTCTCGACTACGTGGTGGTCGCCGACAGCTTCAGCCTGCCCACCGGCATGACGTTCGGCAGCACCTCGGGCGTGGCCATCAACTCCAAGGGCCACATCTTCGTGCTGCATCGCGGCCCCAATCCGCTGATGGAGTTCGACGCCAACGGGCAATTCATTCGCGCGTTAGGCGAAGGGCTGTTCGACCGGCCGCACGGGCTGCGCATCGATGCCCACGACAACATCTGGACGACCGACGCGCGCTCCCACGTCGTCTACAAGTTCAGCCCCGAGGGACGTATTCTGCTC
>DASSJW010000638.1:0-7090 GCA_035690995.1 Xanthobacteraceae bacterium | reverse complement strand
GGGCCATGGCGCTATCAACGTCGCGAGTGGGCGCGGCCGGACCTGCCGCCGCGATACTATGCGCCGCAGTATCATCCCGATCTCGGTGCTGCGATTGCAGGGGCGCTGGCCGGCGCCGCGCTGCAGCTGATTCCGCGCGCCACCGAGGCGCTCGCGGCACGCCTGCCACCGCCGCCGGCAGGGCCGCCACTCCTCCCAAATGCGGTTCCGCCGGTTGCGCCAAATGCCCCGCCGCCTGCGGCGGCCGTCCCGCCACCGGCCGCGCCGCCGCCCATGGCCGCCGCGCCACCACCGGCGGCCCCGCCGCCCGCGGACCTGCCGCCCGGCGACGCCCTCGATGCCATTCCCGACAATTCGGCCAACAGCAATCGCATCACGCGAGCCGAGATCGAGGCTGCGCTCACCGATTGGTGCGCGAGCCATGGCGACGCGCCGCTGCGCGTCAAGCTGAAGGCGCAATGAAAGCAGGTGTTTTTCGCTGGGAGCGAGATAAGCCGGGCGCGCGATAATCAGCGTTTCGTCCGGCCATTTCGCCAATCGCTGCGCTCATGGCGATTGGCTGCAAAAAAACTCAGGCCGCCTTGACCATCTCCGCCACCTTCTTGCGGGCGTAGAACATCCGGGTCTTCACGGTGCCGGACGGCACGCCGAGGATCTGAGCGCATTCGTCCACCGACTTCTCGTGATAGTAGACGAGGTCGATGACCTCCTTGTGCTCGGGCGAGAGGTTGTTCAGCGCTGTGCGCACGAGTTCTTCCCGATTTTTCTTCTCCAGCATGACCTCCGGGTTGTCCGCGGGGTCGGCGACCGTCGCCTCGATCGTCTCGTCGAGCTCGGCATCCTTGCGGGTGCGGCGGGCGGAGAGCGCCTTGAAGCGGGCAATCGCCAGCAACCAGGTCGAGACCGAGGAGCGGGCCTGGAACCGGTCGGCCTGGCGCCAGACGTCGAGGAACACGTCGCTCAAGAGATCCTCGGCCACGGCTTCGTTGCCGACGAAGCGCAACAGCCAGCGGTAGACCGCGGTGCGATGGCGGGCAAACAGCGTCTGCATCGCCAGCCGATCGCCAGCGGCAATGCGCGCAATCAGCATCTCATCGGAGGAGTTTTCCAAGGCCGCACGAGCAGGCACGGCGGTGGTGGATCCCCGGCGGGTGAATGCGATCGACATGGAATTTCCCCTTCAGTCACGTCCCGCCCAATCAAGTCGGCAGGGGAAAATCGGTTCACAAAATTATTTCAGCGGGAGGCCCGGAACCATTTCGACAGTTCCAGGAGAGATTCCATGCCCCGATGGGCGCAAGAGCCGTCCATCCGTGGTGTGCGGCGGGGCCTGAGGCGAGCGGATCTGGCCTCGGACGCTTTGTCCCGATTCCATCATTTATCCGTTGAACCTTTTCCGGCCGGGACGCGACTAATGATCAAAGGCGAGTTGGACAGCCCCCCGATCCCCCCCGATCATCCCCTGCTGTCCGAATTACGCCAAAAGCGATCAACTAAGCCCCGCTCCGAGCGGGGTTTTACTTTTTTGGCGGAACTTGGCCGTCACGCTCCACCCCATGGTCACCCGCCGTCGGCGTCGCCAGTTCTGGCCTCGCGTGCGCCGCGGCGGAGGGAACCGGCCGGGAACTCGATGATCCGGCCCCGCTTGGGGCAAAATAAAACCCCCGCAACGCTGCGGGGGGTTCTGGACGGCATCGAACGCCGACGGCGTCCGATGCCGGAGCAGTCCGGCGTACTACCAGGACTGCGAATTGTACCAGGCGTCGACGTCCTTGCGGACCTGATCCTTGGCGATGCCATAGCGCTCCTGGATCTTGCCCTCGAGCTGATCGCGACGGCCGTTGATGACGGTGAGGTCGTCGTCAGTGAGGTTTCCCCACTTCTCCTTGACCTTACCCTTCACCTGTTTCCAGTTTCCCTCGACACGATTCCAGTCCATTTTCGATCTCCGGCGTTTGCATTGTTTGTGCCCAGAGAACGATCGGCAGATCGAAACGTTCCGGCGCGGAAGGCCCGTAGGGTGGGCAAAGGCGCGAGACAAGACCGCACGCCGCGCCACGCAAAGGCCGTAGCGCCGTGCCCACGCGGGAACCGCAGTCCGCGCGAACGACACGCGTGGGCAACGCGCGTCTGGTCCAATCGTGTGGAGCGCATCGCGTACGCGCTTTTGCCCACCCTACAGGACTCATCGTCGCGCCTGCGTCTGCACGTTGAGGGTGACCGGCGTGCCCGCGCGCACGGCCTCGAGCGAGCGCTCGAGCGCCGGAACGAGTTGCTTCGGGCCTTCGACCTTCTCGCCGCGGCCGCCGCAGGTCTCCACCACCTTCTCGTAGTCGGGCGACGGCTTGAGCTCGGTGAGCGCCATCACGTTGGCCTTGGCGGCGTGGCCGTCGGGGAACACGTCGAGGGTCGATTGCCGCACGGCCAGCCATTGCTGGTTGTTGGCGACCACGGTCAGCGTCGGCAGCCCTTCCGCGCGCGCCACGTAGTGATAGGGCACCGGATTGCCGAACATGTAGGAGCCGTCGCCGCAGGTGACGATCACGTCGCGCTTGGGCGCCGCGAGCTTGGCGCCGAGCCCGGCGCCGAGCCCGAAGCCGAGCCCGCCGGACAGCAGCCCGCCCATATAGCTCAGCGGCTTGGTCAGGTTGAGCATGGCGAGCGGCGCGCCGAGCTCGCTGATGACAATGGCGTCTTCCGACTTCACCTGGTTGATGCAGGCGGCGAGCCAGGCCGGATGGATCGGGGTCTGGTCCTTCACCGTCTCGATCAGCTTGCGGCGCCTGGCGTCGATCTCCTCGCGCATCGCCGCCAGCGCCTTGCGCCGGCTCTCGATCGCGGTCTTCTTGCCTTTCATCGCCTCGGCGAGGGTCGCCCGCAGCATGGTCATGGCCGCGAGCGAGTTGCCGCTCACCAAGAGATCGGCTTCGAGCTCGCGGAAGGGGTAGCGCGTCTCCAGCGGATCGGCGGAGATGTGAATGATCTTGGCGTCCTTGCGCGGCGTATGGTTGCGCGCCATCCACGGCACCGCGCTGTCGATCACGATCACCACGTCGGCCTTCGCCAGGAACGCGCCGGGGTCGTGGCCGAGATGCATGGGATGATCGGTCGGCAGGTTCATGTCGCGCGCCTCTGCCTGCACCACCGGCAAGGCGAAATCGGCGGCGAGCGCTCCGAGCGCGCCGACCGCCTCGGCCACGCGGCCGCTGCTCGAGGTCACGATCAGCGGAAACTCGGCCTTGGCGATGAGCGCCGCCGCCTCCTCGATCGCGGCGCGCGCCGGTTCCGGCGCCATCGCGCCGAGCGGGCGCACGGTGTCGCGGCGGGCGTCGATCGCGGGCGCGGTCAGCACTTCGCGCGGCAAGGTCAGATAGACCGGTCCGCGCGGCTCGCTCATGGCGATGTCGAGGGCGCGATCGACCACCGCCGTCACCGGCTGGCCGCCGCGCAGCTCGTAATCCCATTTCACGTACTCGCGCAGCATGCCGCCCTGGTCGAACGCTTCCTGGCCCCAGTGAATGGGACGGTTGCGCGAGGCGATGCTGCCGGTCTCGGTCAGCGGCGTGCGGCCGGCGGCGAGCAGCACCGGAATGTTGTCGCGCGCGGCGTTGATGATGCCGTTGATGGCGTTGGCGGTGCCGACGGTGACATGCACCATCACGGCGGCCGGCTTGCCGGCGATGCGGTAATAGCCATGCGCCATGGCCATGGCGACGTTTTCGTGCGGCACCGTCATGAAGCGCGGGATCTTCGCGCTCGTGGTGTGGGAGAGCGCCTCCACGATCGGCGCGAAGTCCGTTCCGGCATTGGCGAACACATATTCGATGCCGCGCTCGCCGAGCCGCGCGATATAGGCTTCGGCCGCCATGCCGTTCTGGGTCTTGGTGTCGGTCACGGTCACATCCATTCGGTGGGAGGATCGGAGCATTTTCCGGAAAAGTGGATACCGGTTTTCCGCGGAAAATGCGACCAAGCAGGGAAGGAACGGCGCAAGGTGACGGCGCATGACCGCCCTGTCAATGAAGCCCGGCTGCAGGGCTGATCTGGGCCTGTCGCCTGTTCCGATTGGATCGGTGATGGCTCTATTGCCCCGGAATGACGGCAGTTCGGCGCTGCGCCAACAGCTTCGGGCGATCGCGCGGACGACCGGTGTTTTGACCGTGCTAAATCGCCCATGCGATAACACGGCCCCGCCGATGCGCCCGGGCGCCGGTGCTGCAAGGAGCACGTCTTGAATGGCCGACGATGACGACAAAAAGCAGAGCCACACGCTCTCCGACCATGTCCTCGGCCATGATTTCGTGCATGAGCACGACGGCGACGCCGACCACGACCACGATCATTTCGAGTTCGACGCGGACGGGCCGCTGGAAGACAACCCGATCTGGATCCAGGACCACGTCACGCTGGTCACCGTCGGCATCGACATCGGGTCAGCAGGCACGCAGGTCATCTTCTCCCGCATCAACCTGCGCCGCTACGGCGAGGACCTCACCAGCCGCTATTACGTCGTGTCGCGGGAGACCCTGTTCCAGTCGCCGGTGGCGCTCACGCCCTATGCCAGCGACGAGCGCATCGACGATGCCGCGCTGGCGAGCATCATCGACGAGGCCTATGCGGCGGCCGGCCTGAAGCCGGGGGACATCGACACCGGCGTGGTCATCCTCACCGGCGAGGCGCTGCGGCGCGAGAATGCGGAGGCGATCGCCGGGCTCCTGGCCGAGCAGCGCGGCGATTTCGTCACCGCCACTGCCGGGCACCACATGGAATCGATGCTCGCCGCCTACGGCTCGGGCGCGTCGAAGGTGTCGTACGATGAGGGCAAGCGCATCCTCAACCTCGACATCGGCGGCGGCACCACCAAGCTCGCCATCGTCGCCAAGGGCGACGTGATCGCGACCGCGGCGCTGCATATCGGCGGCCGGCTGCAGGTGGTCGACGGCATCGGCCGCATCGTGCGGCTGGATCCGGCGGGCAAATTCCACGCCCGCGAGGCCGGCTTCTACTGGTCGCGCGGCGACGTGCTCTCGCCCGCGCAGCTCGACCAGGTGGCGGAGAGCATGGCGGACCTCCTGGTCGCGGCGCTCACCAAGCGGCCGGTGCCGCACGCGGTCGAACATCTCTATCTGACCGACCCGCTCCCCGAGCTCGGCCAAATCGACGGCGTGATGTTTTCCGGCGGCGTCGGGGAATATGTGTACGGCCGCGAGCAGCGCGACTTCGGCGACCTGGGGCGCCGTCTCGGCCAGGCGATCCGCCGGCGCGTCGATTCCGGCGCGCTGCCGTGGCCGCTGCTGCCGGCTGGCGAGTGCATCCGCGCCACCGCGCTCGGCGCCTCCGAATACAGCGTGCAGCTCAGCGGCAATACCAGCTACATCTCGAAACCGGGCGAGCTTCTCCCGCGCCGCAATCTGCAGGTGCTGCAGCCGTCCTTTGTGTGCGAGGAGGAGATCGCCGCGGACAAGCTCGCCAAGGCGATCCGCGCGCATTTCACCGCCTTCGATCTGATCGAAGGCGAGGGCGAGGTGGCGCTCGCCCTGCGCTGGCTGGGCGCGCCATCCTACGAGCGCATCTCCGCTTTCGCCGAAGGCATCCGCCACGGCCTTGCCACCACCATCGAGCGCAAGAAGCCGATCTATCTCATGCTCGACGGCGACATCGCGCAGACGCTGGGCGCGATCCTGCGCGAGGAGCTGCTGGTCGAGAGCGAGATCCTGGCGATCGACGGCGTGGTGCTGCGCGATTTCGACTATATCGACCTCGGCCGCATCCGCATGCCGTCCTTCACCGTGCCGGTCACCATCAAGTCCCTGCTGTTCAGCGAAGACCCGCGCCGCGGCCGCCCGCACCAGCGCATCCACCATCATGACGACGGGCACGAGCACGGTCACGACCATAGTCACGGGCACCACGACCATGATCACGGGCATCACCATCATGGTCATGAACATGGTCACGACCATGATCAGCGGGATCTGTAGGGTGGGCAAAGGCGCGCGCCAAACACGCGACTTGCGCCACCAGATCGGTGCAGCGCCGTGCCCACGCGTCCAAGTTCGTCCCGCGCTTCCGTTACGCGCGTGGGCACGGCGCTGCGTCCGTCCGGTGGCAATGGCTCGGTTCGCGGCCCGCGCCTTTGCCCACCCTACGCCTCTCTCGCGATTTGCAAGGCGCCTGCCACGTGGGTCTTTGCGGTGACCGACGCGATCGGGCGCCTCGCCCTGTCCAATGCCGCGCTGCGTTTCGATTCGAAATGGGTGCTGATCGGCGTTCCGGTCGCGCTGGTGGTCTGGCTCGCGCTCGTCCCGCTCGTGTTTCTGCTGTGGCAGAGCTTTCTCACGCCGCAGAGCGCAGCGGCGCCGGCGCAATACACGCTGGAGAATTTCCGTACCGCCTATCTGAACGGCGACAACGCGCGCCTGTTCTTCAACTCGCTGCAGTTCGCCGTCGGTGCCGCGCTGCTGTCGCTCGTGGTCGGCACCGGGCTCGCCTGGATGAACGAGCGCACCAATACCCCGTTCAAGACGCTGTTCTTCGCGCTCGCCATCATCCCGCTGGTCATCCCCGGCATCCTGTTCACGGTGGCGTGGATCATGCTGGCGAGCCCGAAGATCGGTGTCATCAACCTGGTCGTGCAGAAGCTGTTCGACACCGATGCCGTGGTGTTCAACATCTACACCATGGCGGGCATGATCTGGGTCGACGGGCTGCACTATTCGCCGATGGCGTTCCTGCTGATGACGGCGGCGTTCCGCGCCATGGACCCGTCGCTCGAGGAACAGGCGGCGATGAGCGGGGCTTCCGTGCCGCAGATCGCGCGGCGGATTACTTTGCGGCTCGCCTGGCCGGCGGCGCTCGGATCGCTGTTGATTCTGTTCGTGCGCTCGATCGAATCATTCGAGGTGCCGGCGCTGCTCGGCCTCCCGGTCGGCATCCACGTCTACACGTCGTCGATCTACCAGGCCATCCACCAGTATCCGAGCCAGATCGGGCTCGCCGCCGCCTATGCGGTGACGCTGCTGCTGCTGACCTCGCTCGGCATCTACGCGCAGTCGCGGCTTTCGCGCCAGGGCGGGCGGTTCGCGACCGT
>DASSJW010000637.1:0-5685 GCA_035690995.1 Xanthobacteraceae bacterium | reverse complement strand
AAGTCGGATGTGGGAGGAATCAGATGCAACGTCGACACGTCACGATCGGACTTGCCGCCGCCGGCCTGCTCGCATTGGCGCCAGCGGATGCAGGCGCGCAAGAGGTGGTCAAGATCGGCATGAGCTTTTCCATGACCGGCGCCGGTTTCAACGCCGCGGGTCGGCAGGCGAACGCGGGCGCCCGACTGTATGTTCAGCAGCACGGCAACATGGTCGCCGGCAAGAAAATCGAAATGATCCTGCGCGACGACGCCGGCGTGGCCGACAATGCGCGCCGCCTCGTCCAGGAGATGATCGTCAACGACAAGGTCCAGATCATCGCCGGCGGCATCACGCCTACCGCGCTCGCCTATGGTCAGCTGGTGACCCAGGCGAAGATGCCAACCGTGGTCATGATCTCGGGCGCCTCGGTCACGACGACCGCATCGCCTTACTTCGTGCGTACCAGCTTCATCCTGGCGCAATCGTCCTGGATCATGGGCGAATGGGCGGCAAAGAACGGCAGCAAGCGGGTGGTGACGCTGGTCAACGAATGGGCGCCGGGCACCGAAGCGGAAACCGCGTTCAAGCAGCGCTTCACCGAGCTCGGCGGGCAGATCGTGGAATCGATCCGCATCCCGCTGGCCAACCCCGACTTTGCGCCGTTCCTGCAGCGCATCCGCGACATCAATCCGGATACCGCGTTCATCTATTTCCCCGGCACGCAGGCCGGGATCTTCGCCAAGCAGTTCGCCGAGCGCGGCCTAGCCAATTCCGGCATCAAGATCATCGGGCCTGGCGACCTCACCGACGACGACGAGCTCAACACCATGGGTGATCAGATGCTGGGCATGGTGACGGCGCACGATTATTCGGCCGCTCACGACTCCGCCCTGAACAAGAAATATGTCGAGGACTTCAAGAAGGCGAACAACTTCCGTCCGAACTTCGTCTCGGTCGGCGGCTACGACGGCATGCATCTCATCTATGAGGCGCTGAAGAAGACCGGCGGCAAGACCGACGGCGACACGCTTCTTGCGGCCATGAAGGGCATGCGTTGGGAAAGTCCGCGCGGAATGATGTCCATCGATCCGGACACGCGCGACATCGTGCAGCCCATCTACATTCGCAAGGTGGAGAAGCTGAACGGCGAATTGTGGAACACCGAGTTCGCCAAATTCGACGACGTCAAGGATCCACTGAAGGTGAAGAAGTGAGACACGGCGGGGCGGCGCGCTAGCTGATGCCGTGTTTCGCCCTCTTGGCGATCCGGCCGCCGCTCACTGCGATATTGTCGATGAGCCGCGTCTTGCCGATGCGGGCGGCCACGAGCAGCCGGAGGGGGCCGTCCTTGAGCGCGGTGACGGGTTGCAGCGTATCGGCGTGGCGCGCTTCAAGATAATCGAGCACGAAGCCGGCGCGCTCGATCGCGGCGCCGCCTTCGTCGAGAACGCGGGCGAGCAACTCTCCGCGCGTGATCTCCCCAGCGCAATGGGCGAGCACGCGTTGCAAAGCCGGCGCCGCCGCACGCTCGAGCGGGTTCAAGTAAGCGTTGCGCGAGGACAGCGCGAGGCCGTCCGGCTCGCGCACCGTCGGAACCGGGATGATCCTGACCGGCAGATCGAGATCCTGCGTCAGCCGCGTCACCACCTTGAGCTGCTGGTAGTCTTTCTCGCCGAACATCGCGAAATCGGGCATGCATTGGATCAAGAGCTTGCCGACCACGGTTGCGACCCCGGCGAAGAAATGCGGGCGAAACCTGTCCTCGAGGCCAACGGCGGCCGGGCCCTCGGGTACGATTCGAGTCCCAAAACCGGGCGGGTACATCACCTCCTCGGCCGGCGCCCAGACCAAGTCGACCGACAAGTCCGCGAGCGCCGCGAGGTCGGCGGCGAGGGTGCGCGGATAGCTGCCGAAGTCCTCGTGGGGCGCGAATTGCGCGGGATTGACGAAGATCGATACGACGATCCGCCGCGCGCGCCGGCGCGCGGCCTGCACCAGGGCCAGGTGTCCGGCATGCAGGGCGCCCATGGTCGGCACCAGCGCGATCCGCTCGCCCGTCGTGCGCCATGGCATGACGGCGCGGCGCAACGCCGGCACCGTGCGAACGACTCGAGGGGCCATGAGGACGAACTTCGCTTGATTGAGGACCGCGACGCGCGCGCAAACTATCAAAGCCGCGGCGGCGAGGCCACGGGCTGCGGATGCATGCCGCATGCGGAAAGGACACGAGCGCGCAGGCATTGCGTCCGCCGCCCGACATGGCCACCTTAAGGGCCGGCGGGACTTCCGCCCATTGAAGTGCGTATCCATGGCCCAAAATCGCGACGACCGACCCCCGACAGACCGCGGCCATACGCCGGCGGCGGCAACCGGGCGTGCCGAGATCGATGCCTTCCTGGCCAAGGTGAAGGGCCTCGCGCCAACAACCGCAGCCGGCCAGCGCGGCCGGCTCATATTCGCTCTCGACGCCACCATGAGCCGCCAGCCGATGTGGGATTCGGCCTGCCGCCTGCAGGCCGATATGTTCCGCGAGGCGGCGGCGATCGGCGGGCTCGACGTGCAGCTGGTTTATTACCGCGGGCTCGCCGAATGCCGCGCCTCGCGCTGGGTCTCGCAGGCCGAGCGTCTCGGCGATCTCATGGAGCGAATCGATTGCCGCGGCGGACATACCCAGATCGGCAAGGTCATCGCGCACGCCAAGCGCGAGACCCAGGTGACCAAAGTGCAGGCCCTCGTTTTCGTCGGCGATGCCATGGAGGAGAAGCTCGACCACCTCTGTCACGCCGCGGGCGAACTAGGCCTGCTGGGGGTACCCGCATTCATGTTCCAGGAAGGCGGCGATCCGATCACCGAACAGGCCTTCCGCGAGATCGCGCGCTTGACGCGCGGAGCGTATTGCCGCTTCGATCCGGGCGCGGCGCACCAGCTTGCCGAGCTCTTGCGTGCGGCCGCCGCCTATGCCGCCGGGGGAATGCGTGCGCTTGTTGATCTTTCCGCGCGCCGCCAGGCAGGCGCCCTCAAGCTTCTCGAGCAGATGAGATCGTAATGGCCCTCATCTTCGGCCTGGTGCTGCTGGCGCTGCTGTTGTGGGCGCTGCATGCCTTCACCAAGATCAAGCCGCAGACCGCCGCCGTCGCCTTGAAAACCGGAGGCGGGCTGGGCGCGCTTGCCGTTGCCGGGCTGCTCGGGGCGCGCGGCCGACTCGACATCGCGATTCCGCTCGGTCTCACCGGCCTCGGCCTGCTGGGATGGCTGCCGTGGAGCATTCCCGGGTGGAGCGCGCGTACGCAGAAGAGCGCCGGGCAGGTGTCGCGGGTGCGTTCAGCCTTCGTCGAGATGGAACTTGATCACGACTCCGGCGCCATGCGCGGACGCATCCTTGCCGGGCGGTATGAGGGCGCCGCGCTCGACGCGCTCGACGTCGCAACGCTCGCCGGGTGTCTTCCCGATATCGACGAGGAAAGCCGCGCGCTACTTATGGCGTATCTTGACCGCCGGGATCCCGGCTGGCGTGAAAACTCGCAGACCGATTCGACAACGGGCTCGGGCCGCCGGGGTTGGAGCACCGGCAAAATGACGGAGGAGGAGGCCTATCAGATCCTTGGCGTGCAGCCGGGGGCGAGCGCCAAGGATATCGGCCTCGCCCACCGCTCGCTCATGAAGAAATTGCATCCCGATCAAGGGGGGTCGACGTATCTTGCGGCCCGCGTGAATGAAGCCAAGGACGTGCTTTTGCGCCGCCATCGCTGAACTCCTTTACTCGACGCATGGGGCGGCTCCTGGCGACGCAACTGTCCTGTTCACGCGCTCGACGTCAGTTCTTGATGGTGACGCATTCGACGTCGTTGCGCTTGAGATACTTGCAAGCGGCTTCGGCTGAGTCCTTGTCGAGACCGGCAAAGCGCGCGCGATAGTAAGTGGTGCCACCCTTCTCGACCGTCTCGGTGAACGCTTCGGCGCGGGTGAGCATCTTGGCCGCCTTGCTCTGGACGGTGGTGAGACGCTGCTTGGCCGCTTGTTCACCCGGATAGGCGCCGACCTGGATCATCCAGCCGCTGCGGTGCTGCGGTTTGGCCGCAGGGGCGGGGGCGGGCTCGGCTGCGGCGACACGCGCCGGCGATGCCGCTGGCGCCGCGGCGCGCGCGCTTGCCGCCGGTGCCGACGGCTCGGCCTTGGCGGCGATCGGAGCAAAGGACAGGGCTGGCACCTCAGGCTTGTTCGCAGTCACCAGCGCCGGGAGCGGCTCTTCGGTTTTCGCCGCGACCGGCGGAGCTGAAGGCGCGGGCGACGGCTCGGGCTTCGCTGCAACGACCAGGACGGGCGCCGGTTGCGGTGCGGGCGGCTCTGCTTTGACCGCGACGACCGGTGCGGGCGGCGCCACAGGCGCGGCCGCGCGGACCGGCGCGGGCTCGGCCGCTGCCGGAGGCGGGACATGCAGCGGCGCGAGCGACGCGGTTTGCGTTCCAGCCTTCACCGAGAGTGTTTTCACCAGCACCGGCCGGATCGGCTCGGTCGAGCCGGCGAGGATGCCGGTTGGCGCGGCCGCCGCTGCCTCCGGCTTCGCGGTCGCGGGTTCGGTCTGCGCACGCCCGGAATTGAAGCGCACGGGCAGGCTGACGGCGCTGGCGACCGCAAACCGCGCCTCGCTCTTGGATTCGGCTTTGGCCTCGGCCTTCGGCTCAGGCTTTGCCTCGACCTTGGCTGCCACCTTCGGCTCCGGTTTGGCTTCGGCCTTGGCCGCAACCTTGGGCTCGGGATTGCTCTCGGCCTTGGCCACCGCCTTCGATTCCGGTTTCGCCTCGGGCGGCACAAACCCTTCGGCAACCATCGGTGCCGTGCGCTTGACCGAGGCCATTGCGATCTTGTCGTTGATCAGATCGCGCATCTTCGCGTCGCGGCTGCCCGCGCTGCTGCCGCCCATCACCACCGCGACGAGGTAGCGATTGCCGCGGTGAACTGACGTCACCAGGTTGAACCCCGACGCGTTGACATAGCCGGTCTTGATACCGTCGACGCCCTCGACGCGGCCCAGCAGATGGTTGTGGTTGCCGATCGACTGGCCGCGGAAGGTGAAGGTGCGGATCGAGAAATATTTGTAGTAACGCGGGAAGCGTTCCTGCACGGCGCGCCCGAGGGTCGATTGATCGCGTGCCGTGGTCACTTGACCCGAATCGGGGAGGCCGGAGGCGTTCTTGTAGATGGTGCGGCTCATGCCGAGTGTCTGCGCCTTGCGCGTCATCAGCCGGGCGAACGCGTCCTCGTCCCCGGCGATCGCCTCCGCGACCACCACGGCGGCGTCGTTGGCTGAGCGCGTGACCATTCCCTTGATCGCGTCTTCGACTGCGAGCGTGCTGCCGGGCTTCAGGCCGAGCTTGGTCGGCATCTGCCCGGCGGCTTCCTTCGAGACCGGAAGCTGGCTGTCGAGCTTGAGCTTGCCGGCCTCGAGCTGCTCGAACAGCAGATAGAGCGTCATGATCTTGGTGAGCGAGGCCGGATGGCGCTGCGCATCCGGATTGGTCGAGTGCAGCACCGTCCCGGAATTGGCGTCGACGACGATGTCTGCGTAAGGCGCGGCGTGCGATGGATCGCTTGAAATTGTGAAGAGAGCAGCAACAAAACCGAACATACCCCAACGAAGCCCGTGACGGGCTCCGGTCCGGATCCGCAGCATGATAGTTCCCCCGTCCTCGTCCCTAGACGCCC
>DASSJW010000636.1:0-5108 GCA_035690995.1 Xanthobacteraceae bacterium | reverse complement strand
GTTCGAATCGAGCATCCCCGGCATTTTTGCGATCGGCGACATCAATTGGTATCCCGGCAAGCTCAAGCTCATTCTGTCCGGCTTCCATGAAGGCGCGCTGATGGCGCAAAAGGCCCATCGTTACGTCTATCCCGACAAGCGACTGGTGTTTCAATACACCACGTCATCGACCAGCCTGCAGAAGAAGCTCGGCGTGGCGTGACGCGTTCCTCGCGCCCCGCGGGAGCGGAGCGCAACCCGGCACCCGGCAACGCAACTACCGGCCGGATGTCGGCACTCGCGGCGTGATCGGAATTTGCGGCGGCGGGAGCGGCTCGCTGCGCACGGGTTGGGCCGGTGGCGCCAGGCCGAGCACCGCGCGCGCCGCCGGCAATGCCGCGTCCGCCATGGCGGCGTGGCCCTCCGCCGTCGGGTGTACGGCGCCGCCATAGACCGCCGCGAATACGCCCCAGATGGCATCGTGCAGATCGCTCGGCTGCAGCAGCGCGGGCAACCCCTCGGGATAGGTCAGCGCGGTGAAGTAGCTGTCGTTGGCCGTTCGGATCCAGCGTGCCCGCGGTGCGTAGGGGCGGAATTCGCTGGCCGGATAACCGCAGGTCATGGGGTCGGTCGCAGCCTTGGTCAGGCTGCGCTCGAAGGTCTCGCCCTTGCCGGAGAAGCATTCGCGATCGAACGCCGGATCGTCGGCGGCGCGTGCGCACGCACCGTGCAGCGCAAAGGCCGCCTGATGTGCATCCACGAACGTCATGCGCTCGGTCGCGGGATCACGGCAGGCCTTGCCGTCTTCGCAGCGCGCGAGCGCCTTGATCCCGGGCAGGAATTTTCGCGACACGAATTCCGCGGCCTGGCGCAGCCGCTCCCCGTCGGCGGCGAATGCCGGATGCACGTCGAAGCCGTCCCGCCCGCCGGGGCAGGGCGTGTCGGGGCCGGCAAGGGCCGGATTGCCGTAGGTCACGTAGACGACGCGCGACAGATGTCCGCCGACCAGCGGCTTGAGCGCGGAACGCAGCTTGGCGAAATTGCCCGGCAGATCGCGATCGAGAACCTTCTGCGCGTCCTCGACCGACGCAAGGATGCCGCCACGATTGAGCAGGCTGCGCTCGGTGCCGGGTTCGACGATGACATTGGCGATCAGTCCGGAAAACAGAATGTCATTGGCCCCGATGGTGAGCAGCACCAGGTCGAGGCTGCGATCGGAACGATAGCGGCGCGCCGTCGCCATGAGGTCGGTCAATTCGCTGATCTGAGCGCGTGCCGTTCCCGGGCAGGACGCGCCGGTACCCGGGTTCGGGCACTCGCGCGCGCGCTGGCTCTCGAGAAATCCCGTCTTGATGGTCGCTCCCGAACAGCCGAGCGGAAGGAATGTGACGGCCAGATGCGGGTTGTCGATCGCGATCGCAAGCGCGGTGCGCATCTGGTAGCCGTAGAGCGAGCGGTGGCAGGGGCCGCTCAGCCAGCGCGCGCTCTGTCGGGCCCAATCGCTGCCGCCGGCGTCGTCGCCGCCGATGGTGTTGCAGGATTTGTTGCCGGTGAAGCCCGCCCGGCCGGGCCGGTAATATTCCCCGCCCTCAAAGCGCTTGAAGCAAAAGCCTTCGTCGGAGAGACGCACCGCGCGATCCGGGTTGCCTTCGCCGGCGGCGATCGAGTCGCCCATGCCGGCGATGAGCACATCGCGGACCTGGATCTCGTTCACCAGCCGCAGCGCCGTGCCGTCGAGCAAAATGATGTCGACGCTCACGGTGCTGGGACGGCCGTAGGGGAGGTGGGCTTTCACTTCCTCGGTGCAGGTGGCGCTGACCTCTCGCGCCGGCCCGTCGCCGTCATCGAAACTCCAGACGCATCCTTCGTTCGCCGGCACCGTTCCGGCGAGCACCACGCCGACGCGATGATCGCGCGGCGACAGATAGACTTCGCGCACGCCGTCGCGATCGCAGACTTCCAACAGTTTGCCCGCACGGTCGACGCACAGGCGCTCCACCATGTCGCGGGCCCAGCCGCGGCCATCGGTCTCGCGCGCCAGGCGCTGCTCGGCTGCGAGCACGCTGTCATTGCGTGTTGCGGCGACATGACGCTGGAAGTCGGCCTCGCTGCGGAACAGGCGAAACCGGCTCTTGACCTCCCATTCGATATGCGCGGTGCCGGCGCCGCGGGGCTGGGCGTGGGCAGCCGCTCCGCAGGAGATCGAGAAGGCAATGGCGATGAGGCCAAGGACGCAGAAATGGCGCATGATGACCGCCGGGACAATGGCCCCATGACTAGCACGCCGGATGCGGCGGAAATGTGAGGTGGGAGCGCCCCCAGCCGACGGTGCTAACCTTATAGAGCCACAATGATTTCAGCGCTTCGCCGGCGCGCTCGCCGACCGCAGGGTCGTTGCCGCCGCGGCTCGGCGCGCGCGCTGGCATCCGCGGCTTTCGCACTGCGCCGCCGTCCGCCGCGACACTTGCGGCCGCGGCAAATCCGATTGCTCCGCCGGAGACGCCGGTCGGCTGGATGCATGGCCAGGTCGCTGCCGCTCGCGGCGGGCGGCGGCCCAACATGGAGGGGCGATCGAGGCTTCGCGATCGCCCCCTGCAAATCGATTCGACCGCGTAATTTTTCGTGAGTACACTTTTGCGAACAAACAATCGGCGACAAGACAATGCGGGAGGATGGGCATGGCTAGAACGGTTCTGGGACTTGGCTGCGCGGTCGCGCTGCTGTGGGGCGCTTCGGCGGCGCATGCGCAGGGCACGGTCAAGATCGGACTGATCAACGTCCTGTCTGGGCAATTCGCCGACGCCGGCATCCAGCTCGACAATGGCGTCAAGACCTACATGAAGCAGCACGGCGACACCGCCGCCGGCAAGAAAATCGAGATCATCCGGCGCGACGTTGGCGGCCCGGCCCCCGACGTTGCGAAACGGCTGGCGCAGGAGCTGGTCGTGCGCGAAGGCGTGGACATACTGGCGGGATTCCTGCTGACGCCGAACGCGCTGGCCGCCGCCGACGTTTCCGCGCAGGCCAAGAAGTTCATGGTGGTGATGAATGCCGCGACATCCGTCATCATCACCAAGTCGCCCTATATGATCCGCACCTCGGTCACGCTGCCGCAGGTGATGGAGACGTTCGGCACCTGGGCTGCCAAGAATGGCAGCAAGAAGTGTTACACCATGGTGACCGACTATGGTCCCGGGCACGACTCCGAGGCGGCGTTCCAGCGCGCGTTCAAGGAGGCCGGCGGCGAGATCGTGGGCTCGGTGCGCTTCCCGGTCGCGAACCCCGACTTCTCGGCTTTCGTGCAGCGCGCCAAGGACATGAACCTGGAATGCATCTACATTTTCATCCCCGGCGGCGCGCAACCGGCAGCCCTGGGAAAAGCGCTGGCCGAGCGTGGCATCGACCCCACCAAGACCAAGATCCTGGGGTCGGGTGAGGCCACCTCGGAACAGGCGCTGAAGAGCATGGGCGACGCCAGCCTCGGCATCATCTCGGCGTGGCACTACGACTACAAGAGCGACGCGCCGCGGAACGTGGAGTTCGTCAAGATCTTCAACGAAATGCACGGACGCAACCCGGACTTCTTCTCGATCGGCGGCTATGACGGCATGCACGCCATCTACGAGTCGCTCAAGCGCGCCGGCGGCAAGACCGACGGCGAGTCCTTGATCACGGCCGCCAAGGGGCTGGGGTGGGACAGCCCGCGCGGTCCGATGTCGATCGATCCCGAGACGCGCGACGTCGTGCAGACGATCTATATCCGGCGCGTGCAGAAGATCGGCAATGAATTCGTCAATGTCCCGTTCGACAAGATCGAGAAGGTCAAGGATCCGACGCGGGCGCGCGGCGGATAGACGCCCGGAGCGGGGGTTACGCGGAGGCAACGCCTGATCTCCCCTGCGGGGAGAGCGGCGCAAGTCGTGGGACGCGGGCGCGCCGGGGAGAGCAGCTGTGCGACAGACATTGGTTGGCTTTGCCGGATTCGCCGCCGCCATCCTCGCCTTCGCGCCGGCCGAGGCGCAGCAGACGATCAAGATCGGCGTCATCCTGCCCTATTCCGGACAGTTCGCCGATCCCGGCGCCCAGGCCGACAACGGCATCAAGCTCTACATGCAGCAGCACGGCGACACGGTCGCCGGCAAGAAGATCGAGATCGTTCGCAAGGATACCGGCGGCATCGCGCCCGACGTGGCCAAGCGTCTGGCGCAGGAACTGGTGGTGCGCGACAAGGTGGACCTGCTCGCCGGTTTCTCGCTCACCCCCAATGCGCTGGCGGCTGCCGATGTCTCGGCACAGGCCAAGAAGTTCATGGTGGTGATGAACGCAGCCGCGTCGATCGTCACGACCAAGTCGCCGTACATGGCGCGCGTGTCGTTCACACTGCCGCAGCTCAACGAGCCGCTCGGAGTGTGGGCGTACAAGAACGGAGTACGGAAGGTCTATTCCATCGTGGCGGATTTTGCGGCCGGCCATGACGCCGAAGCCGCCTTCCAGAATGCGTTCAAGGCGGCCGGCGGCGAGATCGTCGGTTCGGTGCGGTATCCCGTCGTCAATCCCGACTTCTCCGCCTTCGTGCAACGCGCCAAGGATATGAACCCGGAGGCGATTTTCGTCTTCGTGCCCGGTGGTTCGCAGTCTCCGGCGATCGCCAAGGCGCTCGCCGATCGCGGCATCGACCCGCGACAGACCAAGGTCATGGCGCAGGCGGAACTGACCGATGAGCAAGCCCTGAAGAATATGGGCGATACGGCGCTCGGCATCATCACCTCCGCGCATTACGACTACAATCACGATTCGAAGCTGAACAAGGAGTTCGTGGCCGCATTCAACGCCGCCTTCAAGCGCAATCCGGATTTCTTCGCCGTGGGCGGATATGACGGGATGCGGCTCATCTACGAAGCGCTGAAGAAGAGCGGGGCGAATACCGATGGCGAAGCGTTGATCACGGCCGCCAAGGGAATGGCGTGGGAGAGTCCGCGCGGCCCGATGTCGATCGATCCGGCGACGCGCGACGTCGTGCAGACCGTTTATATGCGCCGGGTGGAGAAGGTCGGCGGTCGGCTCGTCAACGTCGAGTTCGACAAGATCGAGAACGTCAAGGACCCGGTCAAGGCCCGGAGCGCGAACTA
>DASSJW010000635.1:0-3675 GCA_035690995.1 Xanthobacteraceae bacterium | reverse complement strand
GGGATAGTCGGTCCGCATCCACATCATGTGATTGACGAGGCCGTGGTGCGAGATCACCGCGCCCTTTGGTGTGCCGGTTGAGCCCGAGGTGTAGATGACGTATGCGGGGTGCTGCGGCGCGAGGCCGGTGACCGGCGCGGTGGTGGGCTGGCGCGCGATGGCGGGCCAGTCGGCATCGAGGCACACGATGTGCGCGTCGTGCGAGGGCAGATGCGTGCGCAGCGCTGATCGGGTGAGCAGCACCGGCGCGCCGGCATCGGCGAGCATGAACGCCAGCCGCTCCGGCGGATAATCCGGATCGAGCGGCAGATAGGCGCCGCCGGCCTTGAGGATGCCGAGCAGCCCCACCAGCATCGCCAGCGAGCGCTCGATGCACAGCCCAACCACCACCTCGGGCCCGACCCCGAGCGCGCGCAGGTGATGCGCCAACTGGCTCGAGCGCGCATCGAGCTCGCCGTAGCTCAGCCGCTCATCCTCGAACACCACCGCGATCGCGTCAGGCGTGCGCGCCACCTGCGCAGCAAACAGCTCAGGCAGTGTCGCCACAGGGATCGCACGCGCGGTGGCGTTCCACTCCCGCAGGATAGTGTGACGCTCCCCGGCGCCGAGAATGTCGAGCTTGCCGATCGGCTGATCCGGATCTTCAAGCGCACCCAAAAGTCTCAGGAAGCGTTGGTGAAGTTCGGCCAGCTTGTTGGCGCTGTACAATGCCGGATTGCCATCGAAATCGATGCGAACGTCACGACTGTCCAACCGGTCGTACAAAACGATCGAGAGGTCATCGACAGGCCCATTCGAGAGATTGTGGGCGGTGACCGAATGGCCATCGAAACGCAGATCGTAATCGAACGGCATGAAATTGACCGTTGGACCGAACATTCTCTGGTCGGCCCGCCCGATATCGCGGCGCAAATTCGCGACGTTGTAGCGTTGATGTCGGATTACATGACGCATCCGCCGCGTGGCTTCGCCAACCACTCCGGATACAGCCATGTTCGGATGCATAGCCAGGCGCATCGGCAACACGTTGGACATCATGCACGGCGTGCGACGCGCCGCCGGCGTCATCCGGCCGGTAAGTGGAACATCCACGATGACGTCCTGCGCGCCGCTCAGACGGTGCACGAAAATGGCGGCGGCGGCGGTCACTAATTGGGGCAGGCTCACGCCGGTGCGATGTGCGAGCGAGTGCAGGCGCTGGATGTTGGAAAACGGCAGAAAGCCGGAATGACGAATGAACCCGTGGACCGCGGGCAGCGCTCGATCTCCCAGGCTTGCTGGCTCTTGCAAACCCGCGAGGTAATCCATCCAAAATTGACGATCCTGCTCGAACCGCTCGGAGACGCGATACCTCGCATCGTCGTCAAGCAAAGGCGCCACGGAACCAAAAGTCGCCGGCTCCGCAGTCCGGCCGACAGCCAGGGCCGAATAGACGGCCGCCATTCGTCTGGCTACGAGCGCGAAGCCAAACCCATCCATCACGATGTGGTGGTAGCGCGAATACCAGAAGAAACGGTCAGGGGCTGCCTTGAATAGAGCATAAGCGAAGAGCGGGCCGCCCGCGATGTCGATCGGCCTTGCCAGGTCCACCTTCATCCACTGTTCGGCGGCGGCTTGCGGATCCGGCGCAGTGCTGACGTCGATGAGCGACATCGACCAGTCGGGCGGAGGGCCGATCACCTGACCAGGGATGTCGGCATGGCGCACAAATCGGACGTGCAGAGCCTGGGTCTCAGCCACGACCTGTCGCAACGCCATTTCAAACAGCGTCGCGTCGACGTAGCCGCCGATTTCCAGGTATTCCGCCAGATTATATGCCGGGCTCGACGGGTCGATTGCCTGAGCGAACCAGATTCCGAGCTGGGCATCCGACAGGGGGAGAGGACTATTCTCCTGTACTTCCGCGCCTTGTTGCTGTTCTCGCGGCCAGGCGGGCGACCACGAATACCAGCTCTTGCGTGCCATTCGCGGAGGCGCCCTACGCTGCCGATTTCACGTTGAACCAGCAGAATTTATCGCGGATGCACAATCGACTCGTCAAGCAAGAACGCTCGGTCGAGATGGTCGCACGGCTTCATCCGGACCCAGACACGCACGGGCCCAAAAGTGGAGTCAAATCAATCAAATTAAACGGAACCCTCGGTCCCCGTGCGACGGTTTCACGATCGAGGTCCACGGGCGCTTGTCAACGTTCAACTTGACGGCGGCGCAACCACGCTCGCAACGCCCTTCGTTCGCCCCGTATTGCGGCGGTCGAGGCTGCGATTCGCCTCACGACCGCCTTCGGCATCGAGTCATTGATTAATTTCATGGCCGTAGCCAGCGCGAGTTCGGTTCGGCCGTAGGCAGTTCTCCAAGAAAACGATAAGATTGATTCGATGGATTCGTCGCTTTGACACTCGGCGAGGAGACGGATGTGACGAGCTCTATCATCACGGTCGCAACTATGAAAGGCGGCAGCGGCAAGAGCACTGTTGCAAGCTGTCTGGCTGCCCATTGGCAACTCGAAGGCCGTCGCCCATCCGTCATTGATGCTGATCCGCAGCGCTCGATTGCGCGGCTGGCAAGCCGGGAGCGGGCGCTTGGCGGCGTGCCGGTCGTCGAGGACGCAAGCGAGGATGCCTGGAAAACGGCTCGGCGTCTTGCCGCCGCCGGCGGCCCGGTCATCATTGATACGCCGGGCTTTCGTTCTGAGACGACGCTGGCGTGCCTCGCCATGAGCGACTTCATTTTGGTCCCCGTGAAGCCGTCGCCATTTGACGTCGACCGCATGTTGGACACGCTCAATATTCTGATCAATGGCATCAGCGGCAGGCATCCGGTCTTCCGCTGCCTGCTTGCCCAGACGACGCGCGAGTCTGTGATTGCGAAGCACATCCGTGCCGAGCTGGCGGAGGCGGGTTTTCCGCTCCTTCAGAGCGAGATGACGAACCGCGTCGTTTATGCCGAAGCCGCACTGTGGGGTGCGACGCCAAGCCTCATCGACCCTTCAGGACCGGCTGCGCGTGACATAGCGGCTATAGCCGATGAAGTTGACGGTATCCTCGGCATCAAACGAGCGGCATGAGCGTGAGCAAGAAAGCCCTACCCAAGGCGATCAGGCGCATGACCGATGACACGCCTGAGGTGATTGTCGTACCGGGCGCAAACGGGCAACACGAGACCCCCGTACCTGCGGCCAGCCCGACCGAACGATCGAATGACCGCATTGCGGCGAACCCGGCTCAGGTGAGCGACGTCGTCTGCGCGGTGCCTGTGCAGGCCGCTTCGTCACCTACTCCAACGGCGCTCGTCCGTCCGGCCTCGATGGGTGCCGCGGTCGATGCGACAGGGCGGCGATCGCCGGCTCTTAAGATTGTGGAACGCCATGCCGTTTATGCGGCGGTAGGCGGAATCATACCGGTGCCGATTGCGAATGTCGCCGGCGTCACAGCGGTCATCGTGCGCATGGTGAAGGTGCTCAGCGATCTATACGGTACCCCGTTCGAGCGCGACCGGGCGCGGGCCATCGTCGTCGGATTTATGGGTGGCGCCATGCCCACGGGTCTGGGTGCGGTGACAACGTCGACACTCGGCTACATTGTTCCCGGGAGTGGCATCCTCGGCCTCGCGGTGTCATCCGTTACGGCCGTTGCTTGTACGCGGAGCATAGGTCGAATTTTCGTCGAGCACTTC
>DASSJW010000634.1:0-4685 GCA_035690995.1 Xanthobacteraceae bacterium | reverse complement strand
TAAGCTATTGAATTTGCAAGACTAATACATCCTCTGCGCAGCCGCGCCGTCGAATTGCATTCTTGTTGTGCGTCGGGGCCCGCGACAAATTTCGCTTCGGCGAGCTGACATCTCCCGGCGCGCCGCGCGCCCGAAAAAATCGCCTGAGAAATCGGCGGCTTAGGTCGCGGGTGCGGTGCGCCCCCATCGTCGTGGCATGGGGGTTGCTAAACGGTCGGGAGGAACGCGTTGCGCGTTCGATCCGACCGAGGCGTCCGGATGTCGATCTCTGCAGTCTCGGCCCGCCCATCGTTGGGCTGGGCCTCGCGGGTGAACCGCAAGCGCCTTCGCCGCGTGATCGAATTCGTCCTGGGGCCGGCGGTGCTGATCGCGCTCTGGTGGGTTGCCTATGCCGGCACGCTGGTCGATCCGCACCTGCTGCCGTCGCCGTTCGCAACGCTCGCGGACACCTGGAAGAACATCGCCTCGGGCGCGATGACCAAGGATTTCCTGCAGACCCTGCTGCGGGTGAGCTACGCCTTCGCCATCGCGGCCGCGCTCGGCGTTCCGGTTGGAATCGTGTTGGGCGCAAATGAGAGCATCTATCGCTCGCTCGAATTCGTGATCGATTTCTTCCGCTCGACGCCGGCGACCGCGATGTTCCCGTTGTTCCTGCTGCTGTTCGGCCTCGGCGAGTTTTCCAAGATATCGGTGGCCGCGTTCGCGGCCTGGCTGGTGATCGTCTTCAACGTCGCCTACGGCGTGATGAACGCGCGCCAGACCCGCATCCTGGCTGCCCGTTCCATGGGGGCGGGCACGTTGCGCATCTTCAAGGACGTCATCTTCTTCGAGACGCTGCCGCAGACTTTCGTCGGCCTGCGCACCGCCGTTTCCGTCGCGCTGGTCGTCATCATCGTCGCCGAGATGTTCATCGGGGCGGTCGACGGCCTGGGTCACCGCATCATCGATGCCCAGATCTCCTATCAGCTCACTGACATGTACGGTTCGATCCTGGTCGCCGGCGCGATGGGCTACGGCGCCAATCTGCTGTTTCTCGTGATCGAGAAGGTGTTCGTACATTGGTCCGGGCGATGACCTCGGTCTTATCTCTCTCAACCCCAGACGGAGACATCAGATGAAGCTCCTCACGACGACGGCGCTGCTGGCCGCCGTGGCCGCATGGTCCGGCAGCGCCAACGCCGGGTGCGATCGCATGGAAAAAGTATCGGCAGTGTGGCTGCCGATCATGCAGACCACCGCCTATTACGTCGCGCTGGAGGAGAAGCTGTTCGAGAAGGCCTGCATCGAGATCGTCTCGAACAAGCTGGAAGCGCCCAACCAGATCATCGACGCGCTGGTGGGGGCGCGCGCCGATTTCGGCCCGCCCGGCGCGGCGGCCGGCATCGCGATGCTGGCGGAATCGAAGTTTCCCGGCACCTTCAAGGTATTCGGGCTGCAGGGGGGCGGGATCAAGGTCGGCCTGATCAATGACGGCCTCATCGTCAAGCCCGACAGCGACATCAAGAGCTTCGCTGACCTCAAGGGCAAGAAGCTCGGTCATGTGCCCGGCATTCAGTGGCGGACGATCTCCCGTTACATGGTGCGCTCGGCTGGGCTCGATCCGGACAAGGACGTGACGCTGCTCGATCTCGCCGTCGGCATGCAGGTTCCTGCGGTGGTGGGCGGCAGCGTGGATGCGACGCTCTCGCTCGAGCCGGTCGGCTCGGTGGCGGTGGCGTCCGGCCAGGCCAAGCGCGCCATCACCAATCCGGTCGCGCAGGTGATCGCCGATCCATTCTACTCCGGCGTGTCGCTGCTGACCGTGAAGTTTCTCAAGGAACGTCCGCAGGTCGCCAGGAAAGTTGTTGAGGTCATCGACGAGGCCACCAAGCTCGCCAATGCCGACTTCGACAAGTACAAGCCGATCATCCCGAAATACACGCCGATGCGCGCCGAGCAGCTCGATCTGCTGGCCAAGCCATACCTGCGCGGATTCGGCGACCTCAACGACACCGACCTGAACTCGTATCAGGCGCTGGTCGACGTCTTCCAGAAGGAGGGCGTGCTGCAGTCGCCGATCGCAGTGCGCGACAAGATCCTCAAGACCACCGACTTCGGCTCGTGATCGTTCGCGGACCATGAATCGATAAAGGCCGGGTCCCATGCCGGGAGCTGCCACTCAGTTGAACGTTCTCGTCGGCGCGGACCGGCTGTCCGCGCCCGTCGAACCAGCCCCTCGGCGGCAACCCGTCATCACCATCCGCGGGCTGAGCAAGTCGTTCAACGATACGGTGATCTACGACAAGTTCGACCTCGATCTGCCGCAAGGCGAGTTCATCTCGATCTTCGGGCCGAACGGTTGCGGCAAAAGCACGCTGATCAACATGATCTCCGGCCTGATGCCGCTCGACGCCGGCCAGGTTCTGTTCGACGGCCAGACCATCCAGGAGACGAGGCTGTCCTACGTGTTTCAGAACTACCGCGATGCGCTGTTCCCCTGGCTGCGCGCCATCGACAACATTCACTATCCGCTGAAGCTCATGGGGCTGTCGCGGCGCGAGCGTGACCGGCGGGTCGAGCAGCTGCTGGCGGACTTCGGGGTCAAGATCGACCTCAACAGCTATCCTTACATGCTCTCGGGCGGCCAGCAGCAGACGGTTTCGATCCTGCGCGCGCTGGTGACCAACCCCGAAGTCCTGTTTCTCGACGAGCCGTTCTCGGCGCTTGATTACGAGATGACGCTGTTCATGCGCGAGCAGCTCCAGCGCATCTTCATGAAGACCAGGACCACGACGCTCCTGGTCTCGCACGATCTGGAAGAAGCGGTGCAACTGGCCAATCGGGTGCTGCTGCTGACCCGCCGGCCGACGCGCGTGGCCGACTTCGTCGAGATCGACCTGCCCTGGCCGCGTAACACCGAAAGCGTGATCGACCCGCGCTTCGTCGCGCTCAAGAGCCATTGTCTCGCTGTCTTCCAGCGTCAGATCGCCAATTGATCGCCGGATGCCGGCGCCGCGTAGAGGGAGAATGCAATGAAGAAAAGGCGTTTCCGTGCCGCCGCCGCCCAGACTCTCGCCCGCCTCGGCGACATCGAGCACAATATCGGTCTCGCAACGCATCTGGTCGACGCCGCCGTGCGCCAGGGCGCCGAGCTGGTCGTGCTGCCGGAATGCATGGACACCGGCTATCTGTTCGATTCCGCCGAGCATTGCCGCGCGCTCGCCGAGCCGGTGCCGGAGGGACGCTTCGTCTCGGCGATGGCGGCGCTCGCGCGCAAGCACGATATATTCATCGCCAGCGGCATCACCGAGTGGGATCCGGGCCGACAGCGTATCTTCAATTCCGGCATCATGCTCGATCGCAAGGGCCAAGTCGCGATCCACTACCACAAGCAGTTTCTCGCCACCCACGACCAGAACTGGTTCGCATTTGGCGAACGTGGATGTCCCGTCGTCGACACCGACCTCGGGCGCATCGGGCTCCTGATCTGTTTCGACGGACGCATCCCCGAGATCGCACGCAGCCTCGCGCTGCAAGGCGCCGAGATCATCGTGGATATGGCGAACTTCTTTGCCATGGACCAAGCAGACATGTGGGGCCCGGCACGTTCCTACGAAAACGGCGTCTGGCTGGTGGCCGCAACCAAGGCTGGCTACGAGCGCTCGATCTACTATCCCGGCGGCAGCATGATCGTGGATCCGAAGGGTCGTGTTGTCGCCAAGATGCCCTACGAGCGTCACGGCGTGATCGTGGCGGACGTCGATCCCGAACTGGCGCACGACAAGTCGATCTACGCCGGCAACGACAAGTTCGCCGATCGGCGGCCCGCGACCTACGGCATCCTGGTCGAGAATTATCAGGACACGCCGGTCGCCGCGACCGCCCACGAGCCGATCGTGCCGGCGCAAGCGGTGAGCAAGGTGGCGGCCGTGCAGATGCACGTGACGGAAGGCGTGAACGCCGATGACGTGTTCGCGATGCTTGATCATGCCGCCAAGCTCGGCGCCAAGGTTCTGACGCTCCCGGAATATGCGCTGATCGGGACTTGGGCGCCGGAGCCGGCGGACGCCGCGCGCGCCGCCGACCTCGCGTCCACCCACATCGCCGCCGCCGCGGCCATCGCGAAGCGCTACCGGTGCGTCATCGCGCTGCCCACCGTCGTCCGCGAGGCGGGCAAACTTTTCGCCGCTACCATTCTCCTCGCCCCGGATGGCGCCGAGCTCGGCCGCTATCGCAAAACGCATCTGACGGCGGAGGAGCGCGAGTGGGCGCAGGCCGGCGACGCCTATCCGGTGTTCGACACACCGTATGGTCGGATCGGGATCATGAGCGGATACGACGCCATGTTCCCGGAGACGTCGCGCTGCCTTGCCGCCGCGGCCGCCGACATCGTGCTGTGGCCCGCCGCTCTGCGCGAGCCGTCCGAGCGCGAATTGATCGCGGTGCCACGCGCCGCCGACAACCGGGTCGCCCTCGTGCTCGCCAATCGGCTCGACAGCCCCTATCCCGGCGGCAGCATGGTGATCCCGCCGACGGGATTTCCCTTGTGGGACATCAATCAGGTCGCCCCACCATCGCTCGCCATGGGCGCTGTCATGCCGATGTTCATCGATCTGGCGGTCTGCCGCCAGAAGCAGATGATCCCCAAGGTCGACATGTTCGCCAATCGTTTGACCCGAACCTATGCGGCCTTGGTGGAGTCGTCG
>DASSJW010000633.1:0-9549 GCA_035690995.1 Xanthobacteraceae bacterium | reverse complement strand
TTCGGCCGCCAATTGCTTGCTATGCATATCTTCCGATGCCATCAGCCGCGCGGTTTGTAGGCGATGGCTTCCATTTCAATCTTGGTACTGATCACCGCGCGCGCCTCCACGGTGGTGCGCGCCAGCACGGCCTCCTTGAAGTGCTCTCCGAACACGCGGTTGTAGCGTCCGAAGTCGCGGGCGTCCTCCAGGTAAGTGGTGACGCGCACGACGTCGGAGAGCGTTGCACCTTCTTCAGCGAGAATCCGGCGAATGGCTTCGATCGTGCCCCGCGTTTCATCCTCGATCGTTCCCGAAATCATATTGCCGTCGGCGTCTTTGGCGACCTGGCCCGAGACGAAGATGAAGTCACCTGCGCGCACCGCGGGATGGAATGGCAGGTTCGGATTCTTTTTTCCGATCGGATAGACATCCTTGCGGCCGGCGCCCGCGTCATTCATGGCTTCGATCCTCAACCAAATGCGGTGGTCTCGATGATGTCGACGCCGCGAATGCGATCGACGGGGTAAATCAGCCCGCGATCGTCGATCGTGACGTCATTGGAAGAGGGCCGGTCTTCGCCTCCGGCCGGGTCAGGCAGAAAATGGCCGAGCTCACGGGGAGCGAACGGATCCGCGATGTCGACGAGACGCAGCCCTTGAGCGAACCATGCGAATGGAATCACAGTTCCGTGGAAACGCTCCGACGGCTGGTGACAGCCGCTCATCGCCGGCTGCGGGCTGCCGTCGATGTCGAGCCCCGGTACCTGGAAAGTTGCGATCGGCAGCGGCAATTGCTCGACCGTGATGTCATAAATCCAGGTGAAGGAAGGAGCCGCTGGTCGGAGCTTGGCGACATCCTCGTCCGCCACCACCATGATTCGACGGCCCTTGAGCGATTGCGGAATCGGCAGGCAGGTGTGAGTCGGATGCGGAAACGCCGGGCTCGTATTGGTGTGCGCGATCGCCTTCGGCCGCGACATGTCGGAAATATCCAGAATGAACAGGCCGTGATGCCAGTAGCTGACGTAGAGGCGATCGCCCATGCGCAGCGGATGATGGCAGCGCGGCGAGACCCAATTGTCCCACGGATACGGCTCGCCGCCGGCCTTCCATTGGCCCGGAATCCACCATCTCCCGACCTCGGCCGGCCGGGCCGGGTCGGCGAGGTCGAGGATCATCACGATGTTGCCGACATAGCCTTCGGCCGTGGGCGATAGATAAGCGTAGCAGCCGTCGAAGTCGTAGCGGTGGACGCCGCGGCCGGCCGTGCGCCATTTGGTGATCAGCTTCGGAGCGCTCGGGCGGGAAACGTCGTAGATCCCAATTCCACCGCCAAACTCGGCCGACCCGGTCTGACCGAGCTTTTCATGGTTGACGATCATGATGCCGTTCGCCGCCCGCACTTTGTGCGAGTGCCAGCCCTCCGGCAGGTCGATGGTTGCAAGCGTGCGGGGATGGCGCGGGTCGGCAACATCCACGATGGTCGTGCCGCTCGGCCAGTGCATATGTGCGATGAACAGCGTCGTGCCGTCCACCCAAACCTGGCCGCCGCCCGGGCAGTCGAAGTGCGACACGAGGGTGGTGTTCGATTGGCTCGACACGAAACGCTCGAAAGAAAGGGATCAGATCATCGCTACCGGCGTAGCCGGAGGGCACCCACCGGCGGCCAGCCGCGACCTCAGGCGAGTTTCACGATGTCGCCGGCGGCGTCACGGCCCCACTTCTTGAACAGGTGGAAGCATTTCAATGCGGGCTCGTCGCTGGCGATGAACAGGATGGCCGGATTCTTGGGATCGCCATTGACGTGCTCAAACCAGGACCCGCCCGGCACCGCCAAATTGTCGAAAGCCTGCCAGTCGAAGCGTTTGCCGTCGATGATCGAGTGTCCCTTGCCTTCGAACGGGGCAACCAGCAGGCTTGCGGTCTGCCGTATCGGTAGCGTCTTTTCGCCGGGACGCAGCACCTGAACGAAGAAGGTCATCGTCTTGAATACCGGCCCGCCGCTCAGCGGGTCGACATATTCGATCGAGATCGCCTCGTAGGGATCGCCGTCCCAGTCTTTAAATCGCTCGATCAGTTCCTGCATCATCTCCCAGCGGTACACGTACATCGGGGAGGAAAAGCCGGCGCCGCGATGATGCTGGAGGAAACGCGGCTTGAGCCCGCCGTGATCATAGGCGCGAGCGGAATAGTCGGACGGAACGGTCGCGGTCTGCTGCTTCTTCTTGACCGGCTTGCCGTCGACAATCTCGGTATAATCGTGCTCGAAATAAACCGCATTGAGCGTCTCGACCAGTGGCAGGTCAAGCACGGATAGATTGACCGCCGGCTCGTTGCCTACGTTGCCGTGGTTGTGCCAGGTGTCGACCGGTGTGAGCACCATATCGCCCGGTCCGAAGGTAATGTCCTCGCCGCCGACGCCGGTGAAATTGCCCTTTCCAGTCAAGCCGAAGCGGATGGCATTGGGGGAATGCCGATGCGGCGGCATCACCTCGTTCGCGTCATTGAGCCGATACGCCGTGTACATGGTGCTGACCGTCGCGCGCCGCGGCGACAATCCGGGATTGACCAGGATGAGCGAGCGGCGCTCGGAATCGTCCATCGTCACCAATTCCGCCGCCCGAAATAGAATCGGTTCGATGTCGCTTCTGTAGCTCCAGAGGTGGGGCACGGCTTTCTGCGTGCCCATCAATTGCTTGATCTCATCATGGGCGACGTCGGTCGACGTCGCCCAGAACGGGAACATGTTCTTCGCGGAAATGTCGTTGTAGAGCGAGTCGAGGGCGGCCTCCCGGTTCGGAAGACGACGCGCGGCGCTCGATGCGTTGCTCTGGCCTGCCGACATGGCGCTGGTTCCTTTTGAGAGAGCCCGAGGTGAAGCAACGGGTTCAGGGTGCAGGGACGGTTTCACGAATGATACTCGCAATCCGTCGGATTGTCGCTCGCGCACGCGGCGATGCGCACGGTCGCGGTTACGATCCGGGCGGCGGGATCTGGAAGAAGTCAGCGAGCTGCGCCTTGCTCAGCGGCGCGTCCAGGAACTTCATCTCCACAGCGTCCGCCATGACCTGATCGATGTCGGATAGCCGGTCCGGCGACAAGGCTTCCTTCGGGTTGTATTGATCACGTTGCATCACCACCAGGTTTTCCGGCTGCTTGATGGTCTCCGCGTAGTATTTGACCGCGAGCGGATTCGAATACATCCAATCGATCGACTCGCGGTAGGCGCGCATGAATCGTACCATCACGTCCTTGCGCTCCTTGAGCGCATTGGCATTGACGATCTGCACTCGGATGGTCTGGTTGCGCAACGTGGGCACGTCGGGCCCGCGGGCGACCACGCGGATCTTGCCCTCCTGCAGCTCGAGCAGGCCGAACGGGACCACCGCCCAGCCGATATCGATCTGGCCGGTCATGGTCATCGTGTAGGTTGCGGGCGGCCCGCCGGTTGCTGTCGGTTTGGCCTTGACGCCCAGCTGCTTGACGAAGCCCAGCGCGATGACGTGCGAGGTCGAACCGTTGGTCGAATAGCTCATCGTGTTCTTGTCGGTCGCATCGGCGAGGCTCTTGAGCGGAGAATTGGCGGGTACGTACCAGTATTGGTCGCCGACGCCGACATAGGCGGCAGCAAGCACGCGCACCGGCGCCCCGCGCGCGAATGCGCGCATGGCGCCCGCGGTTCCGATGCCGATCCCGATATCGGCCGATCCCGAGATCACCGCCTGCAGGGTCTCGCCGGCACCCTGTGTCCCGAAGGTTTCGAGGACAATGCCGTGCTTCTGGAAGATACCAGCCCGCATGCCGAGGGTAGGAGCCTGGTTCGCCCAGGCATCGATCTGCCCGATCGCGACTTTGACCGTGTCGGCCGCGCGGGCAGCCGGTATCATCGCGGCACTCATCAGCACCAGCGCCAGCAGACGTAGAGCGATCCGGATCGACATCGTCACCTCCAAGCGGCCATCCCGGCTGCTCCGACCAGCGCAAGGATAGCAATTGACGGATCGATTGTAAGCGGAAATGCGGGGTTGCCTGGCGGCCGAACGTCTTAGCTCGCTGCGGCTGTACGGTAGCCTCACAACCCAGGTTCCGATGGCAGCGAGATTCGGTCTACAAGAACGGAATGGAGATTCTGGCCCCGGCCGATGTCGGCCCGCTCTTGATCGTTGCTCTTTCCGTGGCGTCGTTCGTCACGGCCTTCATCGGTGTTTTCACCGGCGCGGCGGGTGGAGTGATCCTGCTCGCAATCATGGCGATGGTGATGCCTCCCGCCGCCGTAATCCCGGTCCACACGGTTGTAATGCTCGGCACCGGTATCTCGCGCACCGTGATCATGTGGCGTTTCGTCATGCGCGGGACCTTGCTGCCCTTCATCGCCGGAGCTGCGGTCGGCGCGGCCGCGGGGGCCAAGGTCTTCGTTGCCCTCCCCATGTCATGGCTGCAGGCGATTCTCGGCGCCTTCATCCTGCTGGTGACATGGATGCCGCAGCTCGGGCGGATCGGAGCCCAGCGCGGTCGGTTTGCAGTCCTGGGATTTGGGACCGTTTTCCTCGGCGTGTTCGTGAGTGCGACCGGCACGCTGCTGGCTCCCTTCATTGCCAGCGCCACGCCGGACCGCCACAACCTCGCCGCCACCATGGGCGCGCTGATGGCGATCACCCATATCGCAAAGCTTGTGGCCTTCGGATTCATCGGGTTTGCGATCGGCAGCTTCGTGCCGCTGATGGCGGCTATGATCGCAACCGGCGCGCTCGGCAACTGGATCGGCGAACTGGCGCTGCATCGCACGACCGAGCGCCGCTTCCGTATTGTTTTTCAGCTGATCCTGACATTGCTGGGCCTGCGTCTGCTCTGGAGCGCGGCCCCGGCGATAGGCTGGTCCTGAGCGACCTGAGTCGCGGGCCGCTTGCAACGCATCGACGCGACGCGCGTCTCGAAGCGCCAGACCGCCGCCGCGGTGGTGCAACCGAGGGCCGTTTTCGTTTAAATGTTGCGGACCACGCCTGCTCGCGGCATCGGGGGGATCGCAGGCGAGTTCCGGTTTTGGGCAAAACCGGCTTGGGCGAGGCAAGCCCCGACAAGCGCGGCATCCGACCATCGTCGGACGATCAAACGGAAATCGAATGGTGGCTTGGCTCTCTGCAACGTCAGGCATCAAATCGCCGGGCGAGATCGCACCGCGATGCATTGCAGGACAGCCGTTCATCGATATGGTTACTGCCATCGCGCCGTTGGACACGGAAAGTTCAAGATGGATGCTTTTCCAAATCGCGCCGCCTGTTCCACCGCGGTCGCGCGCAACCGCGAGCCGATCCTCGCAGTCCTCAGGCGGGTGTTGCCTGCTCACGGCCTTGTGCTGGAGATCGCGAGTGGAACCGGTGAGCATGCGGTGCATTTTGCAACCGGCCTGCCTCATCTCGACTGGCAGCCGACCGACCGTGATGCCGACGCGCGTCAAAGCATCGCGGAACACCGGGCGTTGGCACGCTTGCCGAATCTGCTGGCTCCGCTCGAGCTCGATGCCTCCGCGCGGTCCTGGCCGGTGGCGCGCGCCGACGCCGTGGTTGCAATCAACATGATCCACATTGCGCCGTGGACCGCCACGCAGGGGCTGATGGAAGGCTCCGGTCGGACGCTTCCGCCCGGTGGCGTGCTCTACCTTTATGGACCGTTCAAGGAAGACGGCCGCCATACGGCGCCGAGCAACGCGGACTTCGACGCCGGGCTCAGGGCGCGCAATCCCGACTGGGGAGTGCGCGACCTCGCCGACGTGTCTGATCTCGCCCGCGCGCAAGGACTGGATCTGGTCGAACGCATCTCAATGCCCGCCAACAACCTGAGCCTGATCTTTCGATCCCGAGGAAGCTGAGCGCTGGCACGCCCAGGGCCGCCCATCACGGACATGCGACGATGCACGCCGCCTTTTCACTCGAGGCCTGGAACCGAAACGCCCACGTCTATGAGATCATCCGCTCCATGCCCTTCAACGCAGCGCTCGCCGCCGGCACATTGAGCGAGGCACGGTTCAAGCACTACATCACCCAGGATGCGCATTACCTCATCGGCTTCGGACGCGCCTTGACGCTGGCCGGCGCCAAGGCGCCCAACCCGGACCGGATCGTGCAATTCGCCAAGTCAGCTGAAGGCGCGATTGTCGTCGAGCGTGCATTGCACGGTTCGTTTTTCCGGCAATACGGCATCACGCCGGAGGTATTCACGCAGACGCCGCTCTCGCCGGCATGTCATCACTATGTTTCATATCTGCTCGCGACGGCTTACGCGGAGCCCTATGAAGTGCTGCTGGGCGCGCTGCTGCCGTGCTTCTGGATCTACGCCGAGGTGGGACGCGACATCCATTCCCGCGCCGCTGCGGGTAATCCGTATCAGGCCTGGATCGACACCTATGCCGGGGAGGAATTTCACAACGCCGTTCGCGCCATGATGGCCGCCACCGACGAAGCCGCCGAGGCCGCCTCGTCGTCCCTGCGCGAGCGAATGTACGACGCCTTCGCCCGCGCGACCCAACTCGAGTGGATATTCTGGGACTCAGCCTTTCGGCTGGAAAGTTGGCCGGTATAGAGCTCGCTCATATCAGTGAAACCAGTCAGCGCGGTCAGCGGGCCGTAGTGCAACCAGCTTTGGCGACATCATCCGGCGTTGATCGCTCCGCCGCGAGGTTCTGGGGAGTGCGCTCCGGCGCAAGCATTCGTGCCTCCGGCGCGACCGCCGCCGTCGGATTCGAGGCCGGCCGACACGACCAGGCGCCCCAGCGCCGTGTCCGATGCTTCGAAGTCCGTCCGATCTTCTGCAGCATCGCTTCGAGTTCATATGGATCGACGCCGTCCGCCGCCATCAGGGCCGTGACGATGGAATCGGACAAGATTTCCTTGAGGGTTGGTTCACGCTGGCGCCAGATCATGGGATCTCCAATCCGTGTCGGTGGTCATCGAACGAGGGTGGCAAACTGCTCAGTCGTGTCTATTCGGCGGCAATCCGCATGGGAGTCAGCCGCTCGAGATGCGCCATGTGTTCGGGATCGGCGGTGATGGTGTCGGCCGTTTCGTTGCTGCGCACCCTGAACCACAGCGAATACAGCGCCGGCACGACCAGCAGCGTCAGGATCGTAGCCACGAACAAACCGCCCATGATGGTGATCGCCATTGGGCCCCAGAAGATGCTGCGCGAGAGCGGGATCATGCCCAGGATCGCGGCGAGAGCGGTAAGCACCACCGGCCGTGCGCGCCGCACCGTGGCGTCGATGATTGCGCGATGCCGCCCGTGGCCATCCGCGATATCGCGATCGATCTGATCGACCAGGATCACCGTATTGCGCATGATCATGCCGGCGAGCGCGATCAAGCCGAGCAGGGCCACAAAGCCGAACGGCCGGTTGGCAATGAGCAGCGCGCCGGTCGCTCCGATCAGTCCGAGCGGAGCGGTCACGAATACAAGGGCCAGGCGCGAGAAGCTCTGCAGCTGGATCATCAGGAATGTCAGCATGACGATCGCCATGACCGGAAACACCGCGACCAGCGCGCCATTGGCCTTGACGCTTTCCTCGATCGATCCGCCGGTCTCGATGCGATAGCCGTAGGGCAGGGCGCCTTCGATACCTTTGAGCTTCGCCGCCACCTCCTTGCTGACATCCGGCGCCTGCACGCGGTCGACAATGTCGCCGCGCGCCGTCAGCACCAGGTCGCGATTGCGACGCCACAGGATCGGCTCCTCATACTCGTAATTGAGGCGCGCGATCTGCGACAGCGGAACCGCCACACCGTTTCTCGTGGCAATGGTCAACGCCGGCAGGCGATTGAGTGCGAGCCGCTCGGTCGCGACCGCGCGCGCGACCACGTCGATGTGCTCGATGCCTTCGCGGTATTGGGTCACGGTATAGCCCGACACCAGCGTCTGCAGCGTCTGAGCGACATCCTGGGGCGTCAATCCCAAGGCGCGGGCGCGGTCCTGGTCGACTTCGAGCCGGATGGATTTGACCTGCTCGCTCCAGTCGAGATGCGGGTCGACGATTTTGGGGTTGGCAGCCATCACTTGGCGCACGTCCTCGGCGATCGCGCGCACCTTCATCGCATCCGGACCGATGATGCGGAACTGCACAGGGAAGCCCACCGGCGGCCCGAACACGAACCGGTCCACGCGCACGCGCGCCTGAGGCAGCGCGCCGCCGGCAATTGCCCGCTCGAGCCGGTGCTTGACGCGCTCGCGCGCGGCAAGGTCTCCGGTGACGATGACGATCTGGGCGAAGTTGGGGTTCGGCAGTACCGGATTGAGACCCAGCCAGAATCGCGGCGAGCCCTGCCCGACATAGGTCGTGTAGGTCACGATGTCCGGATCGCCGGCAAGCAATCGCTCGGCCTCTTTGGCCGTCGCGTCAGTCACACCGATGGCGGTACCTTCCGGCAGCCGCATCTCGAAGAACAGTTCGGAACGGGTCGAGGTCGGAAAGAATTGCTGCTGAACGAGGCCGAAACCCGCCAACGCCGCTATGAACATCAGAACCGTGGCGGCAACGACGGTCTTGCGCCAGCGCAGGCACGCGGCAATCACATGGCGCAGTGCTCGATAGATGCGGGTGTCGTAGATCGCCTCCGGATTCGTTCGGGCGCCGTGCGCATTTTGCCCGCCCAATGATGACTTCACTTGCCGCAGAAGACGCGTGAAACCCCAAGACGCTGAAGTCGAGGTGGGTTCGGCCGCTGCGGCTCCTTTTTGGCCGAGTTCTGGCAGCAACTTCAAACCGAGATAGGGCGTAAACAAGACCGCGACGATCCAAGAAGCGATCAGCGCAAGCCCGACGATCCAGAAAATGCCGCCGGCATATTCGCCGGCGCTCGATTTCGCGAAGCCCACCGGCAGGAAGCCGGCGGCCGTCACCAGCGTACCGGTCAGCATAGGGAACGCAGTCGAGGTCCAGGCATAGGTCGCGGCGCGCGCCCGGTCCCAGCCCTGTTCCATCTTCACCACCATCATTTCGATGGCGATGATGGCATCATCGACCAGCAGCCCGAGCGCGATGATGAGAGCGCCAAGCGTGATGCGGTGGAGGTCGATCCCCGCGGCGTACATGATCAGCAGGACGATCGCCAGGACCAACGGTACCGACAGCGCCACCACGATACCCGTGCGCCAGCCGAGCGAGAGGAAGCTTACGACCAGCACGATGACCAGCGCTTCGGCAAAGGTCTTGACGAATTCCGAGACCGACTCCTCGACGATGTGAGGTTGGTCGGCGATCTGCGTCACTTCGATCCCCACCGGAAGCTCCGCGACGATGGCGCTCATGGCGCGCTTGAGATTCTCCCCGAGCGTGATGATATTGGCGCCGTCCTGCATGGAAACGCCGAGACCGAGCGCGGGTTTGCCGCCCTCGCGGACAAGAAAGCTCGGCGGGTCTTCATACCCGCGTTTGACCGTGGCGATGTCGCCGAGCCGAAAGCTGCCCCCTTCAGCCTGAACCGGCACGGCAGCAATCGCGGCGACTCCGGAGAACGCGCCGGTCACGCGCAGATTGATGCGGTCCGCCGAGGTTTCGACCGATCCGCCGGACACGATGGCA
>DASSJW010000632.1:0-12021 GCA_035690995.1 Xanthobacteraceae bacterium | reverse complement strand
CGGCGTCGGTGAGACGAATCGCCTGCAGTCTGGGCCGGGGTGTGGCCATTTCGGGTCTCTCCTCTCGCCGGGTTCAAGGCCCGGCAGCGGAATCCACTATGGGCTTAAAATAACAACGAATTTGGTCTTGTGAAGGCCAAGTGCCCGCGCTGCGGAGGTCATTGGATGAATTCCAGCGCGGCCGGCATGGGAGGCGCTTTCACCCTAGTAGATCGTCCACAGCCCCGGCGTTGCCAGTTCGAGCAGATGACCGTCGGGATCGCGGAAATAGATGCTGTGCCCGCCGCGCGACCAGTCGGTGCGGCCTTCGATGGCGACGCCCTCGTCCCGCAGCCGTCGTTCCCATTGCGGCAGGGCGTCTGCCGCGACGGCAAATGCGATGTGCAGCGGTCCGTGGCCGTCATGCGGGGGAATCGTGCCGCCGGGCATGCGCACGGTCTCGAGCGTAGCGCCGCGGCGAAACAACAACAGCACGCTTTGGCCGCCGACATCGTAGGCACGAAAGCGCTTGTCGCTGGTCAAGGCGGTCAGCCCCAGAACCTGCTCGTAGAACTTCGCCGCACGGTCGAGGTCATCGACATAGAGGCTGGTCTCGATCACGCGGTCGAGCTTCACGCCTCACCACATATTGAGAACGGCGCGGGCTTCGTCCGACATCCGGCTGGGATCCCAGGGCGGATCCCACACGATATTGACCTTGACCTCGCCGACGCCGGGGACGCTGGCGGCGGCGTTCTCCACCATGGTCGGCAATTCCTGCGCCGAGGGGCAATTGGGCGTGGTGAGCGTCATCTCGATCGCCACCGCCCGATCGTCGGCGATGTCGATCTTGTAGATCAGACCGAGCTCGTAGATATCGGATGGGATTTCCGGATCGTAGACGGTCTTGAGTGCGGCGATGATGCCGTCGGTCAACCGCGCCAGTTCCTCTTCCGGCAGCGCGGATGGCGACCCGGCGCTGGACGAGGGCGAGGCCTCGGCCGGCGGGGCCGCAGCCGGTGCAGGACTCTGGTTCGCGTCATCGGTCATGCAAAGAAACCCTGCGCCTTGATCAAGGCCTGCGCAAGTCCGTCCACTTCGGCGCGCGTGTTGTAGAGGCCAAATGAGGCCCGGCACGTGGCGCTCACGCCGAAGCGGGCCAGGAGTGGCATCACGCAATGCGTGCCGGCACGCACCGCGATGCCGGAACGGTCGATGATGGTGGCGACGTCGTGCGGGTGGGCGCCCTTGATCTCGAAGGACACGATCGGGCCCTTGTCTTTGGCAGCGCCCAAGATGCGCAGCGAGTTGATCTCGCGCAACCGCTCCTGGGCATAGGCGAGCAGCCCGGCCTCGTGGGTCCTGATCCGCCCCTTGCCGATCGAGTTGATATAGTCGATGGCGGCGCCCAGCCCGATCGCCTGCACGATCGGGGGCGTCCCCGCCTCGAATTTGTGTGGTGGTTCGCCGTAGGTGACCCGGTCCTCGTACACTTCGCGGATCATCTCGCCGCCGCCATTGAACGGCGCCATTGCTTCGAGATGCTCGTGCTTGCCGTACAAGACGCCGATCCCGGTCGGCCCGTACAGTTTGTGGCCGGTGACCGCGTAGAAATCGCAGCCGATATCCTGCACGTCGACGTCGAGATGGACGGCGGCCTGGGCGCCGTCCACGAGCACCGGAATGCCGCGGGCATGCGCGCGGCGCACCACCTCTTTCACCGGCACCACGGTGCCAAGCATGTTCGACATATGGGTGATCGCGACCATCTTGGTGCGCGGCGAGAGCAGCTTCTCGAATTCGTCGATCAGGAAATTGCCTTCGTCGTCGACCGGCGCCCACTTGAGCACCGCGCCCTGGCGCTCGCGCAGGAAGTGCCAGGGCACGATGTTGGAGTGATGCTCCATGATCGAGAGCACGATCTCGTCGCCGGCCTTGATGCGCTCGCGCCCGAACGTGTAGGCGACCAAGTTGATGGCCTCGGTGGCGTTGCGGGTGAAGATGATCTCTTCCGGACGCGCCGCATTGAGGAAGGCGCGGACTTTCTCGCGCGCGCCCTCATAGGCTTCGGTCGCGGCATTGGCGAGGTAATGCAAGCCGCGATGCACATTGGCGTATTCCGCCGTGTAGGCGTGCTGGAGGCGATCGAGCACCGCCTTCGGCTTTTGCGCCGAGGCGGCATTGTCGAGATAGATCAGCGGCTTGCCATAGACCGGCATGGCGAGGATGGGAAAATCCTCGCGGATGCGGCTGACGTCATAGGCGCCGTTGGTGACGGCTTCGTGCATTATTCGGCTCGTGATGCTCTCTCCTTCGTCATGCGCGGGCTTGACCCGCGCATCCATCCCATCTTCGTCGGGCCATGGATCGCCGGATCAAGTCCGGCGACGACGCCTTGGAAACTCCGGTCGCAAGAACATGTTTGTCACTTCCGTGCCGCAAGCCAGGCGACGACCTGGTCCATGAGCGCGTCGCGCAAGCCGGCGTGCTCGATCCCCTCCACCGCCTCGCCGACGAAGGCCTGAATCAGAAGCGCCTCGGCCTCGTTCGCCGGAATGCCGCGCGCCCGCAGATAGAACAACAGATCCTCGTCGAGATCCCCCGAGGTCGCGCCGTGGCCGCACTGCACGTCGTCGGCGAAGATTTCGAGTTCGGGCTTGTTGTCGGCTTCCGCCGTGTCCGACAGCAGCAGCGCGTGCGTCGCCATTTTGGCGTCGGTCTTCTGCGCGTGCCGCCGCACGATGATCTTGCCCTGGAACACGCTGCGGCCCTCGTCGTCGAGCACCGACTTGAACACCTCGCGGCTGGTGCAGTCGGCCACCGCATGATCGGCGACCAGGGTGGTGTCGGCATGCTGGCGGCCCTTGAGCAGGCTGGCGCCGCGGATCCCGGCGACGGTGCCCTCCCCGGTGAATCGCACGAACAGTTGGTTGCGCACGACGGCGCCGCCGGTGGTGAACAGGAATTCGTTGAAGCGGGCATGGGCGCCGACCGTCGCCATCAAGGTGGAGACATGGAGCGCCCCGGCGCCGCGGCCCGTGATCTTGACGTGATCGACATGCGCGGCGTCGCCGACCTTGAGCTCGAGCGCCGCATTCACCTGGTCCTCATCGCCATTTGAACCGATATGGCTTTCGACCAGCATCGCGCGCGCCTCCTTCTCGATCACGACGAGCGAGCGCACGAACACCGACGCGGGCTCCTTGCCCGCATTCACGAAAACGAGATGGATCGGCCGCGCCAGCGCAGCGCCCTCCGCGACCCGGATCACCGCGCCGTCACCCATGAAAGCGGTATTGAGCGCGACCGCCACGTCGTCGGTCGTGATGAGCTTTCCCAGATGCGCAACGAGATGCGGATCGCCGGAAGCGAGCCCCTGCGCCATCGAGCCGATGGTGAGGCCGGCTTCCAGGTCGGCCAGATCGGAGAGTTCCGGCGCAAAGACGCCATCGACAAAGACGACAGCGCGCGCCTCGATCGAAGAGAGCACGGCCATTGCCTGCCGCGCGCGCGCCTTCGCCGCCGCATCGGGCGCGTCCGCGAGCGGCTTGGCATCGCGCATGAGCGCGCGCAGGTCGGTATATTTCCACTCCTCGACCCGGCGGTGCGGCAGCCCTTCGGTCTCGAAGCGATGGAAGGCGGCTTCGCGCAACGCCGTGACCGCCGCCGCGCCGGGGAGCGCGCGCTTGACCGCGGCGAAATTCGTCGCCAACGCGGTTTCGGCCGCAGTCTTGATTGGGCGGACCTCGACGTTCATCGCAACCTCACGCCGCCTCGTCCCGGTATTGGGCGTAGCCGGTGGCTTCCAGCTCGAGCGCCAGCGCCTTCCCCCCGGTCTTGACGATGCGGCCTTTCGATAGAACGTGCACCACGTCCGGCACGATGTAGTCGAGCAGGCGCTGGTAATGGGTGATGACCACGAAGGCCCGCTCGGGCGAGCGCAGCCGGTTGACGCCTTCGGACACGACCTTGAGGGCATCGATGTCGAGCCCGGAATCGGTTTCATCCAGCACGCAGAGCCGCGGCTCCAGCAGCGCCATCTGCAGGATCTCGTTGCGCTTCTTCTCGCCGCCGGAAAAGCCGACATTGACGCCGCGGCGGAGCATGTCCTTGTCGATGCCGAGCTTGCCCGAGGCCTCGTTGACGCGCTTGATGAACTCGGGCACCAGCAATTCGGGTTCGCCGCGCTTCTTGCGCTGCGCATTGAGCGCGGTGCGCAGGAAGGTCATGGTGGCGACGCCGGGAATTTCCAGCGGATATTGGAAGGCGAGAAAAAGGCCCTTGGCGGCGCGCTCGTCGGGCGCAAGGGCGAGAATTTCCTCGCCGTCGAGCAGGACTTCGCCCTGGGTGACGACGTAGTCGGCCTTGCCTGCGAGCACGTGCGCGAGCGTCGATTTGCCCGAGCCGTTCGGACCCATAATGGCATGGACGCTGCCCTTGCCGATCGACAGCTCGAGCCCGTTGAGAATCTTCTTGCCGTCGACCTCGACGTGCAGATTTTTCACTTCCAGCAGATGCATTCGAACGATTTCCTTTGCCTTGACCCGTCTCGAAGGGGCGAGGCTGTCAGTTTTATCCCACGCTGCCTTCCAGGCTGATCGAGATCAGTTTTTGCGCCTCGACGGCGAACTCCATCGGCAGCTGCTGCAATACATCTTTGACGAAACCGTTGACCACCAGCGCGACGGCATCCTCGGCGGAGAGACCGCGCTGCCGGCAGTAGAACAACGTGTCCTCGGAGATCTTCGAGGTGGTGGCCTCGTGCTCGAACACGGCGGACGAGTTCTTCGCCTCGATATAGGGCACGGTGTGAGCGCCGCACTTGTCGCCGATGAGGAGCGAGTCGCAATTGGTGAAATTGCGCGCGCCCTTCGCCCGGCGATGCGCCGTCACAAGCCCGCGATAGGTGTTGTCGGAGCGGCCGGCCGCGATGCCTTTGGAGATGATGCGGCTCGTTGTGTTCTTGCCGAGGTGCAGCATCTTGGTGCCGGAATCGACCTGCTGGTGGCCGTTGGAGATGGCGATCGAGTAGAATTCGCCGCGTGAATTGTCGCCACGCAGGATGCAGCTCGGGTATTTCCAGGTGATGGCCGAGCCGGTCTCGAGCTGGGTCCAGGAGATCTTCGAGTTCACACCGCGGCAGTCACCGCGCTTGGTGACGAAGTTGTAGACGCCGCCGCGTCCATTGGCGTCACCGGGATACCAGTTCTGAATGGTCGAATACTTGATCTCAGCATCGTCGAGCGCCACGAGTTCGACCACGGCGGCGTGAAGCTGGTTCTCGTCGCGCATCGGCGCGGTGCAGCCCTCGAGGTAGCTCACATAGGAGCCCTTATCGGCGATGATGAGCGTGCGTTCGAACTGACCGGTGTTGCGCTCGTTGATGCGGAAATAGGTGGAAAGCTCCATCGGGCAGCGCACGCCCGGCGGCACGTAGACGAAGGAACCGTCGGAGAACACCGCCGCGTTGAGCGTCGCGAAGAAGTTGTCGGAGCTCGGCACCACGGTGCCAAGATACTTCTTCACCAGGTCGGGATGTTTCCGCAGCGCCTCGGAAATCGGCATGAACAGGACGCCGGCCTTGGCGAGTTCCGCCTGGAACGTGGTCGCCACCGAAACCGAATCGAATACCGCATCGACCGCAACCCGGCCGTAGCCGGAGGCGCCTTCACCCTCGTCTTCCCCTACCGGCCGCTGCACGCCCAGCAGCGCCTCGCGCTCGCGCAGCGGAATGCCGAGCTTGTCGTAGGTCTTGAGGATTTCGGGGTCGATCTCGTCGAGCGACTTCGGGCCGTCCTTCTTCTTTGGCGCGGAATAATAATAGAGGTCCTGGTAGTCGATCGGCCCGTAGTGCACGCGCGCCCACAGCGGCTCGCGCATGGTCAGCCAGCGGCGATAGGCGTCGAGCCGCCATTCGAGCATCCACTCGGGCTCATTCTTCTTGGCGGAAATGAAGCGGACGATGTCTTCGGATAGGCCCTTGGGGGCCTTGTCGGATTCGATGTCCGTGACGAACCCGTATTTATACTGGTCGACGTCGAGGCGGCGGACCCGCTCGACGGTCTCTTGTACGGCCGGCATTCTTCCCTCCGCTGCGGTTTCAAGGACCGCGGGTTGGATAAGTCGGTTATGGTCGTGTCGTCGCTGGCGTGGCTTCACCCTCGCGCGTGCTTCAGGCGGCGATGCCTCGTGTCTCCTTAAGTAATGCTGAAGATATTCTAATCCAAGCCTGGATTGCGCGATCGATCTCGGATCGGGTGGTGGTCGGGCCGAGGCTCATGCGCACCGCGGCGCGGGCAAGCTCGGGCGGAACTCCCATCGCCGCCAGCACGTGCGAGGGCTGCACCTTGCCGGAGGAGCAGGCCGCGCCCGACGATACCGCGACCCCCTCGAGGTCGAAGGCAATGACCGCCGTCTCCGCCTTGATGCCGGACAGCGCGAACAGGGTTGTATTGGGGAGCCGCGGCGCCTCCGCTCCGAAAACGGTGAGATCGGGCGAAGCCGTCCGCAGGCCGGCCTCGAGCCGGTCGCGGAGCCCCGCCATGCGCGCCGCCTCGGTCGCGGAATCCGCGAGCGCCGCCCGTGCGGCGGCGCCGAACGCGGCAATGCCGGTCACATTCTCCGTCCCTGCCCGCGCGCCCCGCTCCTGGCCGCCGCCCTTGATCAGGGGCTCCGGCCACGGCCTCATCGCGTCGCGCCGGACGAGCGCGCCGACGCCCTTCAGAGCACCGATCTTGTGTCCGGAAATGGTAACAAGATCTGCGCCGAGCGCATTGACATTGCAGGGAATTCTCCCGGCTGCCTGGATCGCGTCGACGTGCAGCAGGCCGCCGGCCTCATGGGTCAGGCGAGCGGCCTCACAAACCGGTTGAACAATGCCGGTTTCGTTATTGGCAAGCATGAGAGAAACGAGCGCCGGGCCAGCCCGCGCACTGAGCGCCGCGGCCAGCGCCGCGAGATCGATCCGACCGTCCGCCGTTGCTGGCACGCGCTCCACCGCAGCCGGCGCAAACCGCCCCCCGGCCAGAACCGACGGATGCTCGATCGCCGAGACCAGCAATCGGTCGATCCCCTGCCCGTCCGGTCCGCGCGTCGGCGCGAGCGCCAGCGCGTTGGCTTCCGTGCCACCGGACGTGAACACCACGTTGCGCGGTTCGGCCCCCATCAGGGCGGCGACGCTCTCTCGGGCCTCCTCGACCACCCGGCGCGCCGCGCGGCCCTCGGCATGCACCGAGGACGGATTGCCGGAAAGGTCGAGCGCGGCCGCGGCGGCACTGCGGGCTTGCGGCCGCAGCGGAGCGGTGGCGTTCCAATCGAGATAGATTCGGTCGGTCATGGCCTGTGATCGCGGTGCGGCCCCTTTGTAGTCGAAAGCCCGGCCCACACCCAACATCCTTCGAAACGCTTGCTTTTTGCCCCTGCACCCGTGCTAAAAAGCGGCCGCCGCAACCACCCGCGCCTGCCGTCGGCGGTGCTGCTCGCCAAATTCTAGAATGGTTCTAAGTACTTACGGGCAGGCGCTGCTGCCGTCAAGGGTAGTCTGACGGTGCGCGGCGGTGGGCCAGAGCTAAACCATCGAGTCGAGGTTCGAATATTCATGCCCGAGGTTATTTTCACCGGCGCGGCCGGGCGTATCGAGGGACGCTACCATCCGGCCCGCCAGAAGAACGCGCCCATCGGAATCGTGCTCCATCCCCACCCGCAATTCGGGGGCACGATGAACCATCAGATCATCTACCAAATCTACTACGCCTTCGTGCACCGGAACTTTTCCGTGCTGCGCTTCAACTTTCGCGGCGTCGGCAGGAGCCAGGGGTCATTCGACCATGGCCAGGGCGAGCTGTCGGATGCCGCATCGGCGCTCGATTGGGCGCAGTCGATCAATCCGGAAGCCAGGAGTTGCTGGATCGCCGGCTTCTCGTTCGGCGCCTGGATCGGCATGCAGTTGCTCATGCGGCGGCCCGAGATCGAGGGTTTCATTTCCATCGCTCCGCCCGCCAATCTCTACGATTTCTCCTTTCTCGCCCCCTGCCCGTCTTCGGGCATGATCGTGCACGGCGACAAGGATGCCGTCGTGCCGTACAAGGACGTCACCGGCCTAGTCGACAAGCTCAAGACCCAGAAGGGCATCGTCATCGAGCAGAAGGTGATCCCGGGCGCCAACCACTTCTTTGACGGCAAGGTCGAGCCGCTGATGCAGGCGATCAGCGCCTATCTCGACAAGCGGCTCAAGATCGAGCGTAAGCCCAGCGCGGCCTGAGCGCGGGCCGGGCGCTGGGCAGCCGTCCGCCCGCCGCCGGCATGGCGATGGCGCGACGGATGGCGTTGCTCGCAATTCTCGCTCTGCTGGTTGTTGCCGCGGCCGGCTACGGCGCACTGCGCTACTTGACCGCGGTGCCGGGCGAGCCGCACCGCGGCGCGCTCCCACCGCTTACCGCCGCGGAGGTGACGCTGGCGGCGGCGCTGGAGCGCCACGTCGCGGCGATCGCCGCGCGCGAGCACAATGTCGACCACTATGACGAGCTCGAGAAGGTCGCACGCTACCTCGAGGCGACGCTCGAATCGTTGGGCTATGCCGTCGGCCGCCAGGAATTTCCGGCTGACGGCAAGACCGTCCGCAATATCGACGCGACCATCGAGCCCCGCGCGACCGTCTCCGACCCCGACGTGATCGTCGTCGGCGCCCACTACGACAGTGCGCAGGGGACGCCCGGCGCCAACGATAACGCCAGCGGAGTGGCCGCGGTGCTCGAGCTCGCGCGCCTCCTGCGCGACCTCGACAGCAACGGCAAGCGCATTCGGCTCGTGCTGTTCGTCAACGAGGAGCCGCCCTATTTCGGCACCGAAGCCATGGGCAGCCTCAACTATGCCCGCGCGCTCTCGGAGCGAAGCGAGCGCGTGGTGGCGATGTATTCGCTTGAGACCATCGGCTTCTATTCGAGCGAACCGAAAAGCCAGCGCTATCCCGCGCCGTTCGGGCTACTGTTTCCGGATCGCGGCGACTTCGTCGCCTTCGTCGGCCTGATGGGCTCGCGCGCGCTGGTAAGAAAGACGGTGGGGTTCTTCCGCTCGCATACCGCCTTCCCCACCATCGGCGGAGTGGCCCCGGGCTCGGTGCCCGGCATCGCCTGGTCGGACCATTGGGCGTTCGCGCAGGAAGGCTTTCCGGCCTTGATGATCACCGACACGGCGCTCTTCCGCTATCCCCATTACCATCGGCCGAGCGACACACCGGACAAGGTCGACGGTGAAAATCTGGCGCGGGTGGTCAAGGGCATCGAGCGCGTCATCCGCGATCTCGTGCGACCGTGAGTCCTCGCGCCGCTACGCTCGGGGCGGACCCGCGGCGACGTCCGGTTTGCGCACCAGCACCCCGCCGGTGAGCGGCCGCGGCACGCCCGTGGTCGTGGGGAAGGTGAGCGGCAGGCCCTTGAGCGCGCGCACGGCAAGGAAGGCAAAGGCCTGCGCCTCAAGCGCATCGGCGGACCAGCCCACCGCGCCCACCGTCTCGATGCCGACCGGCGCCAGCCGCTGCGCCAGCATGCGCATCAGGGTGGGATTGCGCGTGCCGCCGCCGGCGACCAGCCAGCCCGCCGGCGCGCGCGGCAACACCTTGGTCGCATGCGCCACCGAGGCCGCGGTGATCGCGGTGAGCGTCGCCACCCCATCCTGCATGCTCTTGTCGGCGAGCCGTGCCTCTTCCATCACCCAGTGACGGAAGGCGTTGCGATCGAGCGATTTGGGCGGACGCCGGGCGAAGAAGGGGTGCTTGAGCACCCGCGCGACCGCCTCCTCGTCGACTTGGCCCGCCGCCGCCGCGCGTCCGTCGTCGTCCTGCGGCTGCCCGGTGCGCAGGCGGACGAAATCGTCGATCAACGCATTGCCGGGTCCGGTGTCGAAGGCGATGAGATCGGCATTGCCGTCGATGAAGGTGATGTTGGCGACGCCGCCGAGATTGAGCACGGCGATGGGATGGGGGCGCTTGAGCAGCCGGACCAGCGCGCGATGGAACACCGGCACGACCGGCGCCCCCTGCCCGCCGGCGGCGACGTCGGCGGCGCGGAAGTCATAGACCACGGGAATCCCGAGCCGGGCGGCGAGCGCCTGGCCGTTGCCGAGCTGGACCGTGAGGCCGCGGTCAGGCCGGTGCAGCACGGTCTGGCCGTGGAAACCCACCACCCCGACCGCGCTCGGCGCCATGGCGTTGGCCGCCAGGAACGCCTCGACCGCCTCGGCGTGCATGTCGGTCACGAGTTCTTCGACCTGGGTGAGGATCTTGGGCCGCTCGGCGCGATCCCCGAGATGGGTCGCGGCCGCGATCGCGCGCCGCACCAGGTCGCGCTCCTGGTCGCTGTAGGGCCGGTATCCGGTGGGGCCGAGACGGCCGATCTCCTCGCCGTCGGTTTCGATCAGCGCGACGTCCACCCCGTCATAGGAGGTGCCGCTCATCAGACCGATGGCAGTGACTCGCGACATGGCGCTGTCCTTGGGCTGTCCTTGGTTGAATCCCGCGTCGGACCTGTTACACCACCCGCCCCGAAGAGGCGACACCAACAGGCGGTAGGGCATGAGCGCCTACAAGTCCGGTTTCCTGCAGGTTCTCGCGGAACGCGGATTCATTCATCAGGTCTCGGACGCCAGCGGCCTCGACGCCAAGGCCGCGGCCGGTCCGATCACGGCCTATGTCGGCTTCGATGCCACCGCGCCGAGCCTCCATATCGGCAATCTGCTGACCATCATGATGCTGCGATGGCTGCAGAAGACCGGGCATCGTCCGATCGCGCTGATGGGCGGCGGCACCAGCAAGATCGGCGATCCCTCGGGCAAGGATACGAGCCGCGCGCTGCTGACCGCCGAGCAGATCGACGCCAATATCGCCTCGATCCGCACCGTGTTCTCGCGCTTTCTCGATTTCGGCGCCGGCGCGATCATGGCCAACAACGCCGATTGGCTCGACCAGCTGCATTACATTCCCTTCCTGCGTGACGTCGGGCGCCATTTCACCATCAACAAGATGCTGACCTTCGACTCGGTGAAGCTTCGGCTCGATCGCGAGCAGCCGCTGACGTTTCTCGAATTCAACTACATGATTCTGCAGGCGTACGATTTCGTTGAGCTCTACAAGCGCCACGGTTGCGTCCTGCAGATGGGCGGATCGGACCAGTGGGGTAACATCGTCAACGGCATCGATCTCGGGCGCCGTCTCGCCGGCGCCGAGCTGTTCGCGTTGACCACGCCGCTTCTGACCACCTCCTCGGGCGCCAAGATGGGCAAGACCGAGAGCGGCGCGGTCTGGCTCAACGCCGAGATGATGCGCCCCTACGACTACTGGCAGTTCTGGCGCAACTGCGAGGACGGCGACGTCGGCCGGCTGCTCAAGCTGTTCACCGAACTGCCGCTCGACGAGATCGCGCGCCTTGCCGCGCTCAAGGGGCAGGAGCTCAACGAGGCCAAGAAGGTTCTCGCCACCGAGGCGACCGCCATCCTGCATGGCCGCGAGGCCGCGGAGCAGGCCGCCGAAACCGCCCGACGGACGTTCGAGGAGGGCGCGCTCGCGGAGACGCTTCCGAGCATTGAGATTCCGCGCGCGCGACTGCAGGCCGGCCTCGGCGTGCTCGCTGCCTTCGTGGAGGCGGGGTTTGCATCGTCGAACGGCGAGGCGCGCCGGCACATCAAGGGCGGCGGGCTCCGGGTGAACGACGTCACCGTCACCGACGAGAAGATGATGCTCGCCCCGGATCATCTCACCCCCGAGGGCGTCATCAAGCTCTCGCTCGGAAGGAAGCGCCACGTCCTGCTGAAGCCGACCTGATCAGCCGCTATCGCAGCGGCTCCGCGTAGCTCTGCGGCGCCACGCCATTGCCGCTTGGAAACTCGAAGAACTTGCGCAGCAAGCCCGGTGCGACGGCGGAGATCGGGTTGACCCGCAGCACCGGCGTGCTCGGCGGGCCGACCACCTCATAGGTGACGCCCAGCAGGCCCTCATTGCTGCCGCCGAGGAAGAGACCCACGATCGGGATCTGCCCGAACATGTTGTTGAGG
>DASSJW010000631.1:0-4663 GCA_035690995.1 Xanthobacteraceae bacterium | reverse complement strand
AGGCTGCATTCGATCACGTCACCCTCCAGGATGCCGTCGGCGAGATCGGCGGTGGCATGCGTGCAGCGCGCCTCGGTCGCGTAGAAGGTGCCGTCGATATTGTAGACGGCGACGACCTCGTCGCCCACTTCGAAGCTCTTGACGGTGCCGGGGGGAAGGTCGGATGCGGCGCAGACGGGGATGGGGTTTTCTGCCATGAGGGGACTGCTTGCGAGGGAGACAATGTGCTTTAGCGGGCCGCAGGAAAAGTTCAATAGGGTGGGGCGAAGTCCTGTCCTCCTGTCGCGATGGTCGCCCGCAATTGACCGCGTTTTGAACGAGCCTATACGTTAGCGCCCTGGCCGGCTCTAACGACAGCCAATGGCACGAGAGGCAATGGGAAATGTCCGCCCGCTCTTACATTGTCGATGACCGAGAGAAGAAGCGGTTCCTGCTCGACCGCGAAGTCCTGGTATCGGAGGACGTCCTCCGCACGGAGACGGCGCGGATTTTCGGCCGTTGCTGGATCTATGTCGGGCATTCCTCCGAGCTCAAGAAGCCCGGCGATTTCCGCTCGCGCAAGGTCGCCGGCCGGCCGGTGATCTTCTGCCGCGATCAGGCCGGCACGTTCCATTGTCTGTTCAACACCTGCCGCCATCGTGGCGCGATCGTGTGCACGGAACGCGAGGGCAACCGGCGGCGTTTTCAGTGCATCTATCATGGCTGGACCTACGGCAATGACGGTCGCCTCGTCGGCGTGCCCGGCGCCGACGCCTATGCCGAGAGCTTCGACAAGGCCGCGTATGGGCTGCGGCGGCCGGCGCGGTTCGAGCAGTATCGCGGCTTCTGGTTCATGTGTCTCGACGGGGAGGCTGATCCGCTCGCCGATTATCTGGCCGGCGCCAAGGACTATATCGATCTCGTCATCGACCAGTCGCCGTCGGGCGAGATGGAGATCATCGCCGGCGTGCAGGAATACGACGTCGCCGCCAACTGGAAACTGATGGTGGAGAACAGCGTCGACGATTATCACCTGCCCTCGACCCACTCCACCTGGCTCAATTTCATGGCCAATTCGGGCGTGAAGATCGAGCCGCCCAAGGAGGAGGGGTTGGTGCTGCCGACCCGCGGCAAGGCGGTCGAGCTCGGCAACGGCCATTTCACCACCGACAACGTAAACTTCCGTGGCCGCCCGGTCGCCAAATGGATTCCGCTCTACGGCGAGGCGGCGAAGGCGGAGATCGACGACATCCGCGGCGAGCTGGTCAAGCGGCTCGGCCCGGAGCGCGCGGGGCGCGTCGCCGACACCAACCGCAACTTGGTCATCTTTCCCAATCTGGTGATCAACGACGGCTCCTCGGTCACCGTGCGCACCTTCTACCCCGAGGGCGTCGGCAAGATGCACGTCACCGCCTGGGCGCTCGGCCCGGTGGAGGAGAGCGCGGAGGCGCGCGCCCGCCGGCTCGACGCCTTTCTCACCTTTTACGGTCCCGGCGGTTTCGCCACGCCCGACGACGTGGAGGCGCTCGAGCTGGTGCAGCAGGGTCTCGCCAATTGGTCCGATGACCGCTGGTCGGAAATGTCGCGCGGCATGGGCAAGGAGGGCGAGCAGCTCAACAGCGACGAGCACCACCTGCGCATTTTCTGGCGGCGCTGGAACGAGCTGATGGGAGCGCAGACATGACCGTGGCCGCGCCTAGGGTGATCACGCGCGCGGAAGTCGAGGACTTCCTCTACCACGAGGCCGCGTTGCTCGACGAATGGAAGCTCAACGAATGGCAGGAGCTCCTTACCGACGATGCCGCCTACTACGTTCCGCCCAACGACCAGCTCGAAGGCGACCACCGCACCACGCTGTTCCTAGTGGCCGATGACCGCGAGCGCATAAGGCAGCGGATCATCCGGGTGCTCGATCCCAATTGCCACGCCGAGTTTCCGAAGTCGCGCACGCGGCGCCTGATCTCGAACGTGCGCATCGTCGCGCGCGAGGGGGATCTCGTCACCGTCGCCGCCAACTTCGTCTGCTACCGCTACCGCCGCTACGAACGCATCCGGGAATATGTTGGTGGGTATCGCTACATTCTCAAATGCGTCGGAGATACCTTCCGCATCAAGGAGCGCCGTGTGCTCATCGACGCGCATGAGCTCGGCACGCTCGGCTCCGTAAGCTTTATCCTGTGATCGGCACCCGCTCTCGATTGTCATGCCCCGTGCGGGCAGGGCGTCCGATAAAGATCGTCGGTGCGATTGAGATGATGGGTCTCTCCTAGACGCCGGAGATCACTTGATCGCCCGCCTTCGCGGCGCGATGACATCAAGCCACAGTCTGTAAAGGGGAAACGCCGATGGCCAAGCTCGACGACCTGCTCGAAGAACTCGTGACCGCAAACCGCATTCTCGCGCGCGAAGGCGTGGTGGATTCCTTTGGTCACATCAGCGTACGCCATCCGGACAATCCGCAGCACTATCTCCTCTCGCGCTCGCGCGCGCCCGACTGCATCGAGGAGGACGACATCATGGAGTTCACGCTCGATGGTACGCCGGTGGATGCCCGCGGTCGGGCGCCCTATCTCGAGCGGTTCATCCACGGTGCGCTCTACGAGGCGCGGCCGGATGTGATCTCCGTGGTGCACAACCACAGCGAAAGCGTCATTCCGTTCGGCGTCACCGGCGAGAAGATCAAGCCGATTTTCCACATGGGGGCATCGATCGGGCACGAGGTGCCGGTCTGGGATTCCCACGACCATTTCGGCGATACCGCGCTGCTGGTCGAGAACATGGACATGGGCCGCGATCTCGCCAAGCTCATCGGCGCCGGCGGCACCGCGCTGATGCGTGGCCATGGCGCAACCGTCGCGGGCAAGAACATCCGCCAGGCCGTCTATATTTCGGTCTATCTCGAGGTCAACGCGCGGCTACAGAAGCAGGCGATGGACATGGGGAAGGTCAAATTCCTGACCGCAGGCGAAGTGGACAAGGTCGCCGCACGCACGGGCTCTTATGGCATCAACCGGGCCTGGGAAAACTGGTGCCGACGGGCTGGGCGGCCTTTCCAGGCGGAGCCGAGCTGAGCCGAGCACGCGTTTGGAGCGGATGGTTGCCTAGCGCCAGCGACATAATTTCGCCGAGGGCGTTCGTGCCCACGCTGGGGCGGATGTGCTATAGGGCGTGGGCCAAGCAGACGGGTCAACCGCGCCGCGCAAGACGGATGGTCGAGAGGGAAACGATTGATGGCTGGCGTGACTGTGCCGTTTGAACGCGTTGACGCGGGTGCGCCGCATGCCGCTCCCGCCCGGGCAATTCTGGTCGTCGATGACATCGTCAAGCGGTTCGAGACGCCGGATGGCGTGCTCACCGCGGTCGACCACGTCTCGTTCAGCGTGGCGCCGGGCGAGTTCGTGGGCATCATCGGCCCCTCCGGCTGCGGCAAATCGACCTTGTTCAACGTCATCGGCGGCCTGCTCGACGGCTACGAGGGCACGGTCAAGGTCGCCGACGAGCGCGTGCGCGGGCCGCATCGATCGATCGGGATGATCTTCCAGGAGGAGTCCACGTTTCCCTGGCGCAGCGTCATCGATAACGTGGCGTTTCCGCTGGAGATCGCCGGCCTGCCAAAGGCCGAGCGTTACGAGCGCGCCAAGCATTTCGTGCGGCTGGTCGGCCTCGACGGGTTCGAGCGGCGCTACCCGGCGGAGCTGTCCGGAGGCATGCGTCAGCGCGTGTCGATGGCGCGTACGCTGGCGGCACAGCCGAAAATCCTGCTGATGGACGAGCCGTTCGCTTCGCTCGACGAGCAGACCAGGCTCCTCCTCGGCGACAAGGTCCTGCAGATCCAGCAGCAGCTCAAGCAGACGACGCTGCTCATCACCCACAACATCACCGAAGCGGTGCAGCTCTCCGACCGCATCCTGGTGATGACCTACCGTCCCGGCAAGGTGAAGCGGATGGTGGAGATCAAGCTGCCGCGCCCGCGCAGCTCCGAGGTCGTGTCGAGCGAGGCGTTCGGGCGCTACGTGGCGCAGATCTGGGGCGACCTGCGCGAGGAAGCGAGCCGCGGGCTGGAGGACGAGGAGGGGCGGAAGCTGCGCGAGGGCGAGAAGCGATGAGCGAGGCCGCGATTGCTGCCCGCAAGGCGTTCGCCCGGAGCAGGTACGGTCCGGCACTGATCGGGCTTGGCTCGTTCGTCGCCTTCCTCGTGCTGGTCGAGCTGCTCATTCGCGTCGGCCTCATCAATCGCTTCATCGTGCCGATGCCCTCCGACATCATCGCCGCCTTTCCGCGCGTGATCGAGGAGGAGCAGGTACTTCACCGCTTCGTGCTCACCGCCACGGAAGCGCTCTCGGCCACCATCCTGGTGACTGTCCTGGGGGTAGCCGGCGGCGTCCTGCTCCACCGCTACCTTTTGCTGCGGCAGGCGACCGAAACCTGGGTGGCGGCGATCGCGGCCGCCCCGCTGGTATTGATGTATCCGCTTTATCTCGTGATCTTCGGCAGGAGCGCGCTCACCATCGTGATGATGGGCTTCACCGCCGGCCTGGCGCCCGTCATCCTCAAGACGCTGGAGGGCCTGTCCGGCACGCGGCGCGTGCTGATCAATGTGGGCAAGAGCTTCAACCTCACCCCGTCGCAGCAATTCTGGAAGATCCTGTTCCCCGCAGCGCTGCCGACCATCTTCGTCGGGTTG
>DASSJW010000630.1:0-13622 GCA_035690995.1 Xanthobacteraceae bacterium | reverse complement strand
GAACTACGAGCTGGATCTCCTGATGGAGCTGCTCGATCGCGAGAAGCCACAGGTGATCATCAACTTCGCCGCCCAAGGCGAGGGCGCGACCTCGCTAAAGCATTCGTGGCGATACTTCGAGACCAATTGCGTCGCGCTGGTGAAGCTCGCCGAAGAGCTCCAATCACGCGACTATCTCGAACGATTCATCCAGATCGGCACCTCGGAGCTTTACGGGTCGGTCGAGCATGCCGCCAAGGAGGACGAGCCGATCAAGCCGACGAGTCCCTACGCGGCGTCGAAAGCCGCCTTCGACATGCATCTCATGTCCATTCATCGCTTCCTGAAGTTTCCCATGAACATCATCCGTCCGTCGAATGCCTATGGACCAGGGCAGCAACTTCATCGCGTCATTCCGAAGACGGTGATCTGCGGGCTCACCGGCCGCAAGCTTCCGCTGCATGGCGGCGGTCGCGCCGAGAAGTCCTACATCCACAATCGCGATCTGGCCCGCGCCATTCATATGGTCGCGGAAAAGGCGCCGCTTGGCGCCGTCTACAATGCCGGCTCGAAGGAGCCGACATCCATTCGCCGCGTGGTCGAACTGGTGGCGGAGGCGCTCAAAATTCCGTTCGAGCAGCTGTGCGAGGTGACCGGCGACCGTCAGCACCAGGACTCGCGCTATTGGCTCGACAGCTCCGCCATCAAGCGCGATGTCGGCTGGGAGCCGCAGATCAGCTGGGAGGAAGGCATGCGCGAAATGGTCGAGTGGGGGCGCAAATACCTGCCGCAGCTCAAGAAGCTGCCGACCGAATTCGTCATGCGGGCCTGATGCCTGCGAGCGAGGCGCGCGTGTCCGATCCTGCTGATGCCTTTCTCGGTTCCCGCACCACATTGCGGCCAAACCACGCGGTGGCCGCGCTGTTGCAACTGTCGGACGGCCGCTACGTGATGCAGCTGCGCGATTCCAACCCGGACATTTTCTATCCCGAGCATTGGGGCTGCTTTGGGGGCGCGGTCGATCCAGGAGAAGCGCCGGCAGCTGCGCTGGTGCGGGAACTCGAGGAGGAGCTTGCGGTGCGCGTGGTCCCCTCCGCGGTGACCCGTTTCACCGAATTCACCTTCGATTTCGGCTTTGCCGGCGACGGCGTCCGGCTGCGCACCTATTATGCCGTGACCCTGCCGCAAGCGGATCTCGACGGGCTCGTGTTGGGCGAAGGTGCCGATCTGGCGGCGTTCGCGGCCGAGAGCCTGCTTGCAATGCCCCGTGTGGTCCCGTACGACGCTTTCGCGTTGTGGATGTACCATGCGCGTGGACGGATTGCGTCGTCCCGTCGGGTGGCGGGGCATGCGTGCTAGGATGGTTCTGTTCCGGAGGGAGCGCGCCGGTTCCATGGGCGTATTGGTGCGTTCTCGGTCCAGAAGAGTTTTTCCCGCGCGCAAGGCGCCAGAGCGGATGTTGAGCGAATGACGATCATCTCACCTCGTTCCCGATCTGCGCCCGGCCGCCTCGATCGGAAGGCGTCGGCAATGCCGCAGGAGTCGCGCCTCGCGCTGTACCGCTCGATGCTGAAGATCCGCCGCGTCGAGGAGCGTATCCAGGCCCTTTACCCGGAAGGGGATATGCGCTGTCCCACCCATTTCAGCATCGGCCAGGAGGCGGTGGCCGCCGGCGTATGCAAGAATCTGCGGCTGGAAGATCACGTCATCAGCGCCCATCGCTCGCACGCGCACTACATCGGCAAAGGCGGCAATCTGCGCGCGATGTTCGCCGAGCTCTATGGCAAGGTCGACGGTTGTGCCTCGGGCAAAGGCGGCTCGATGCACCTCATCGACCTTTCCGTCAATTTCCTCGGCTGCGTTCCGATCGTCGGCAGCACGATTCCGATCGGGGTCGGCGCCGCGTTCGGCGCCATGTTGCAGGATCACGCCGCCATCACCGTCATTTTCTTTGGCGATGCGGCGACCGAGACCGGTGTGTTCCACGAAAGCGTGAACTTTGCCGCCGTCCACCGGCTGCCCGTGCTGTTCGTGTGCGAGAACAACCTCTACTCTGTCAACACGCCGCTGGACGTGCGCCAGCCGGGCAACCGCACCATCGCCGAACTGGCGCGCGGGCATGGCATCGAAACCTCTCAGCACGATGGCCAGCTGGTCGAGACAGTCGACGCGGCGGTGGTCGACGCCCTCGCGCACATCCGCAATGAAGGCGGTCCGGCGCTCCTCGAATTCATCACCTACCGCTGGCTCGAACATTGTGGCCCGCTCGGCGACCTCCATCTCGGATATCGCACGCAAGCGGAGTTCGATTCCTGGGCCACGCGCTGTCCGCTCCGCTTGTACCGCAAGGTGCTCGAAGACAACCGCTTGATCGACGATGCCGCGCATGCGGCGATGGACGCCAAGGTCGCCGAGGAGATCGACGATGCGGTTGCCTTTGCCCGCGCGAGTCCGTTTCCGGAGCGGAGCGAACTCAGCCGGCACATGTTCGCCTGATCGGTTCCTCCATGATCAATCGCCAACTCAAATTTGCCGAAGCCATCCACGAGGCAATCGATATCTGCCTCGATGGCGACCGCAGTACGTATCTCATGGGCCTCGGTGTGCCCGACCCGATCGGCGTATTCGGGACGACCAAGGGGCTGCAGGAGAAGCATGGCAAGAAGCGCGTGTTCGACATGCCGGTGGCGGAGAACGCCATGACCGGCGTGGCGCTTGGCTCGTGCCTGGTCGGGATGCGTCCGATCATGACCCACATGCGGCTCGAGTTTGCGATGACCGCGATGGATCAAATCTGCAACCAGGCCGCCAAGTGGCATTATATGTTCGGCGGCCAGTCCAAGGTGCCGTTGACGATCCGAATGCTCATTGGCCGGGGCTGGGGGCAGGGACCGCAGCATTCGCAGAGCCTGCATGCTTGGTTTGCGCACATTCCGGGCTTGAAGGTGGTCATGCCGTCGACGCCCTACGACGCCAAAGGACTGCTGATCGCCAGCATCGAGGACGACAACCCCGTCGTCTTCTTCGAGCATCGCTGGCTGCACAACATCCACGGGCCGGTCCCCGAGGGACACTATACGGTGCCGCTCGGTGAGCCGCGGATTGTAACGGAGGGCGGGGACGTGACCATTGTGGCCGCCTCCTATGCCACCCTGGAGGCGATCAAGGCGGGGCGTGAGCTTGAGCGGGAGGGTATCAAGGCTGAGATCATCGATCTGCGAACCCTCGTGCCCCGCAATGACGCGGCGATCCTTGCCTCGGTGCGCAAGACCGGCCGCTTGGTGGTGGTGGACCAGGGGACGTTGACCGGCGGTTTTGCCGGCGAGATCGTCGCCAGGGTGACGGAGGAGGCTTTTGGCGCGCTCAAGGCCGCGCCAATTCGCGTCGCGCTTCCCGACATTCCGACGCCGACGACCCGCGCGCTCTCGAATTACTACTATCCCACCCCCCGCCATATCATTGCGGCCGTGCACCGGACGCTCGGGCTGACGTCGCGCGATGGGGGCGACGATCCGTGGGCCGGCATCGAGCCGGGAGACAAGACCTTGGACGTGCCGGACAAGTCGTTCACCGGACCATTTTGATGTTCGCTTTCGACGCGACCTTCTGGCGCGATCGCCGGGTCTTCGTCACCGGTCATACCGGGTTCAAGGGTGCTTGGCTGTCCCTATGGCTGACCGGGCTAGGGGCGCGGGTCACCGGGTTGTCGCTCCCGCCGCACACCGATCCCAGCCTGTTTGCGCTCTGCGCCGAGGGCAGATGCACAGATGTCTACGGCGACGTCGCCGATCCGACGGTGGTGGCGCGAGCGCTCGCCGGCTGCGAGCCCGAGATCGTGATCCACATGGCGGCCCAGGCGCTGGTGCGCCCCTCCTATTTGGATCCGCTCGGCACCTATGCCACCAATGTGATGGGAACGGCGAATCTGCTGCAGGCGGTGCGTTCGGTGGCGAGCGTGCGCGCGGTCGTGGTGGTGACGAGCGACAAGGTCTATGAGAATGACGGCGCCGGTCGCGCGTTCACAGAGGACGACCGCCTCGGCGGTCACGATCCCTACAGCAATTCCAAGGCGTGCGCCGAGCTTGTCACCAGTTCGTTCCGGCAATGTTTTTTCCCGGGCCCGTGCCAGGTCGCGACGGCGCGGGCGGGCAATGTCATCGGCGGCGGAGATTGGTCGCCGTTCCGCATTCTCCGTGATCTCGTCGAGGCATTCGAAGCGGGAGAACCCGTTGCGTTGCGCTATCCCCAAGCCGTCCGGCCCTGGCAGCATGTGCTCGATCCGCTCGCGGGCTATCTGATGCTGGCGCAGGCTATGGCAACCGACGCCGTGCGCACCCCCGCGGCCGTGAACTTCGGCCCCGAAGCCGAAAGCTTCCGCTCGGTCGCCGAATTGGTCCAGGCCTTCACCGCGCGCTGGGATGGCCGCCCTGGATGGCGGCTTGATGCCGACGACCACCCGCACGAGGCGTCGCTGCTGACGCTCGATGCCACGCGCGCGCGCACGCTTCTGGGGTGGCAGCCGCTGCTCTCGTTCGACGAAGCGGTGGCGTGGACGGCGGACTGGTATCGGTCGTTCTGGAGCGGCGAGGACGCGGGCGCCGTGACGCGCCGGCAGATCGCTCTCTTCTCCCAACGGCTTGATCGGCAGGCAGACGATCGGATGCCGATGCGGGGGACAGCGTGAAGGTGGTCATCCTCGCCGGAGGTCTCGGTACGCGGCTTGCGGAAGAGACCGGCACGATTCCCAAGCCGATGGTCCAGATCGGCCAACACCCGATTCTCTGGCACATCATGAAGTTCTACGCCTCCTATGGCTTCGAGGAATTCATCGTAGCGCTTGGCTACCGGGCCGAGGTGGTGAAGAACTTCTTCCTGCAATTTGACGACATGGCCAGCGACCTCACCATCGATCTTGCTGCTGGAACGGTGGAGCGACGTCGGCGTCCCCGCGAGACCTGGAAGATTCACCTGATCGATACCGGTCTCGAGACCCTGACTGGCGGCCGCCTGCGCCGCCTCGCGCCGCTGTTGCGCGAAGGCACTTTCATGCTGACCTACGGCGACGGCGTTTCCGACGTGCCGCTCGATCGCCTCCTGGCCTTTCACAAGAGCCAGGGAAAGCTGGCGACCGTGACCGCTGTGCCGGCGCTGGCGCGCTTCGGCAACATGATCTTCGAGGGCGACCGGGTCACCGACTTTGCCGAAAAGCGGCAGACTGAAAATGCCTGGATCAACGGCGGCTACATGGTGATGGAGCCCGAAGTCCTCGACTATCTCAGCAAGGACGACGACGTGCTTGAGGTCGACCTCCTGGAGCGTCTCACCGGCGACGGAAAGCTCGCCGGCTATCGGCATCACGGCTTTTGGCAGTGCATGGACACGCTGCGCGACAAGCAGGGGCTCGAGCGGCTGTGGTCGTCTGCGGCGGCACCCTGGAAGCGGTGGTGAGCACGGTGGGGCGTGAGCCGCTGCGACCGAGGTGCCGATCCTGCGGTCATCCCGAGCTCGGGCAGGTTCTCGATCTCGGGCGAGTGCCGCTGGCCAATGCTTTGCTGACCGCCGCGCAATTGAACGAACCGGAAGACCGATTTCCGCTCGAGCTGTATTTCTGTCCGCAATGCGCGCTGGTGCAGATCGGCGAGACGGTGCCGCCCGAGCGGCTGTTTCGCGACTACGCCTATGCCTCCTCGTTCTCCGACACCATGGTCGAGCATGCGCGTGGCCTGGTCGAGACGATGATCGGCCGCCGCAGTCTCGGTGCCGAAAGCCGGGTGATCGAAGTGGCGAGCAACGATGGATATCTGCTGCAGTTCTACAAGCAGCGCGGCATCCCCGTTCTCGGCATCGAGCCCGCGGCCAACATCGCAGAGCTCGCGATCAAGACCAAGGGCATTCCGACCCTGGTGGAGTTCTTCGACGAGGAGCTGGCGGCGAGGGTTGCCGCGCAAGGCAAGCTTGCCGACGTTATCCACGCCCACAATGTCTTCGCCCATGTGCCCGACCCCAATCGGTTTGTGAGCGGCCTCAAGCGGCTGCTCAAGCCGGACGGCGTTGCGGTGGTCGAGGCGCCTTATGTCCACGAACTCATCGACAAGCTCGAATTCGACACGATCTATCATGAGCACTTCAGCTATTATTCATTGAGCGCGGTCGAAGCCCTTTGCCGCCGTCACGGTCTCATGGTGGGCGATGTGGAGCTCGTGCCGATCCACGGCGGTTCGCTGCGGATGTTTCTCGTGCATTCGGGCCAATCCCCATCCGCCGGCGTGGTCGGATTGCTGGCGAAGGAGAAATCCGAGGGGCTGCTGGGCTTCGAGCATTACCGCGATTTCGGCGATCGGGTCGCCCGCCTCAAGCAGCAACTGCTGGCGCTGTTGCAGCGGCTGCGCGGGGAGGGGCGCCGCATCGCCGCCTACGGCGCCTCGGCCAAGGGCAGCACGTTGATGAACGCGTTCGGCATCGACGCGCGGCTGATCGAATTCGTCGTCGACCGCTCGAGCCTCAAGCAGGGCCGTTTCACGCCCGGCAATCACCTGCCGATCCTGCCGCCGGAGACACTGCTCGAACGCCGGCCGGATTACGTCCTGCTGTTGACCTGGAATTTTGCGGCTGAGATTCTCGCCCAGCAGAGCGAGTTCCGCCGTGGTGGCGGCAAGTTCATTATTCCCGTGCCCGAGGTAACGGTCACCTGAGGGTAGCGGGTCAGTTGCGCGAGCAGTCCGGCGCCGGATGCGTCGCGGTGGCCCCCAAGAGTTTCATATCGAGAGGAGCCCGCGCATGTCCAGGCGCCTTGCCGAGACATTTCTGGATAGGCGCTCGCTTCTGATGTCCTGCTCGATCTAAGCCCGAACCGAGCCTTCTCGCGCGGTGTGTCTTACTTAGTTGGGTTTGCCTTGGGTTTGCGCGCAATGGTGCCGATGTTGCCCAGTTTCAGTCCGAGCAGCGGTGCCGTCCCCTCGGGGACGAGGCGCTCGGGCAGTCCGAACACCGTCAGTGCGGCGCGCATCAAAAACGGCAACGGGAAATAGTTCGTGGTCTTGACGGTCTCGACCACCTCGAAGCCGCTGGTCTGCAGCAGCGTTGCGATCGAGCGTTGCGAGTACAGTTGCGGATGCTGCAGCGTATAGGGCGGCCATCGGCGCCCCAGGACCCGTGCCAGCACCGACCCGCAATCGTGCGTCACGATGAAGAGGATGCCGCCGGGCTCGAGGCTCGCTCTGATTTCCCGAAGGAAATTGGCCGGCTCAAGCAGGTGATCGAGCACGTGGATCATGACCGCCGTCGATACACTTTCCGCGGGCACGTCGGAGGCTCGAAAAAGGTCCGCGCTGATCGTATGGCTGAACCCTTGAAAATTGGCCGCCAATGCCGGATGGACCTCGCGATTGGGTTCGTAGAGCCAGAAGTGCTCGAACGATCCGCCCTTCGCAAATGCTGAAGCAAACAGTCCGATGTCCGGACCGATCTCCAGGAAGTTTCCTGCCATCCGACTGTGTCGGCGCAGCAGGTTGATATAGTCGTCCTGCGTGCGCTTGCGTGCCGACAAAGGAACGGAAACCATGTTCTCGGCTTGCCGGCCATAGAGCCCATCCAATTGGCTCTGTCGGTAGTAGGTCGGACAGAACCTGGCGCTGCAATTCGGGCACTCGAAATATGTGAAGAACACCCGCTCGTTGGTGTAGCCGGAGAGGAACTTGCCGTGCCGCTCCAGGCTCAGCGTCTCCGCCGGCGGGGAGGAAGCAACGCGCGGCATGGCACTTTTCGCCGGCGCGCCGCAGCAGGGACAGGACTCGATGCGAAGATAGTCGCTGAGCGCGCCTGAGGCCTGCGCGGGGCTCGCGGATTTGACTTGTTGGACGTCGCTCATGGGGTGTCGGGCCGCAGGCTGCCGAATGGGGAAGATCGAGGTGTCCCCTGTATGGAGTCACTCGCTGGCCTTGTAAAGGCGGCGCCGTCGCAAGATCCGCGCGCAGGGCGCACCGACGTGATCGCGTTGAAAGCGTTGATGAAATCGGTCGACGCCGGCCTAAATGACACCCCGGTCCGGGCCCGTCGTCCGCATCCAACCCCGCCCCGGGTCCAATCCGGTTGCGGGGGAACCCTCATCCGAACCTGAGCCCTACAGGTTGAATGCCCGGGCGGCATTGGCGCCGAGGATGGCATCGCGCTCGGACGACGACAGTTCGGCCAGATCGTGGATAAATGCGGTCGGTCGGGCATCGCGCATCGGCGAGGGGTAGTCGGTGCCAAACAGCACGCGCTCCGGGCCGACCAGCCGGATCAGATCCATGACGATCTGCGGGCTCTCGATGATGCAATCGTAGTAGAAGCGTTTGAGGTAGACCGTCGCCGGGCGCTTGGCCTGCGCGAGCTGCGGCATCCGTTCGACGGTGCGGTCGAGCCGCATGATGCCCCACGGGACATTGCCGCCGGCGCGCGGCAGCATGACTTCGAGCTTGGGAAAAGCGTCGAGCACACCGCCCAGAATGAGGGAGTAGCCGGCAATTCCGATCTCCACCGGATTGCCGAGAAGATTGCTGAGATAATATTTGCTCATGCGCTCGCCGCCGAGCGGCGCGACCGGATGGGTGAAGATCGGCCATCCCAGCTCTTCACATTTCGCATAGATCGGGAAGAACGCCTTGTCGTCCAGATTCCTGCCGTTGATCGCGGTCGCCATCATGACGCCGCGCATCCCAGGAAGCTTGCCTGCGCGCTCGAGCTCCTCGAGCGCCAGCTCGGGCTGCTGCATCGGCAACATCGCGAGTCCCACGAAACGGTTGGGATACTTTCGATGCGCCGCCGAACAGGCATCATTGTAGCTCTGCGCAAGCTTGAGTCCGAATGCCGGCGGCGCCCAGTAGACCATCGGCGCCATGAGCGAAAGCACCTGCGTGTCGATGCCGGTCTCGTCCATGGATTTGATGCGGCTTTCGAGATCGATGTAGTTCGGGCTGAACACCGCACCGATGCCGGCGGCGTTGAATGTGATGCCGCCGCGGTCGTTGCGGCCGATGCGGGCGCCGGCGGCTTCGCCTTCGTTCTGCACCAACTCCACCCATTGCGCGGGGTACCAGTGGGTGTGCGCGTCGATCACCCGCCGGCCGGACTGGCCGGCTGCGTCGATGCGGCCGAGCAAGACTGTGCTGCTTGCCGCGGCGCCGCCGATCAGGAAGTCGCGCTTGCTCATCGCCATGGCTTCGCTCCCCTTGCTTTTGTCTTGCTGGCAGACGCCGCCGACCAGCCGCGCGGCAAAATCCAATCCGGATGGGACTGTGCAACGCGATGCAGCCCGTGCATGCCAGCCCGCGCAAATTTGCTTATGCCGGAGGTCGCCCGCTGCCGTCCACGACCCGGCGTCGGACGGTGCGACAGCGGCGAGCTTTCGCCGCTGTCGGTGTTGCCGCTATCGGTCAGTTGATGGCGAAACAGTAGAACAGGCCGTCGCCGCCGGTGCTCTTCAAATCGGCTTGGCTGCAGCCGCCGTCCGGACCGCGCGAGGGATGCGACGAATTCCAGGACTTCGACGCGTCGTCGTCACGCAGTCCCTGCCGATCGTGATGGCCAACCATCGCCGCGCCGGCGCCGCTCTTGGTCCAGTTGCCGCACGTGCGGTCTTCGCCGGCCGTGAACGCCCGCCCGTCCGGCTGCGAGCCGGTCAGGACGTCGTGGCGATTGGGCGTGTCGGTGCGACCGTTGACCATCTCACCTTTCTCGGTGAGCGCGGTCTGCTTGCTGATCTTGTTGTTGGCGCTGTGGAGATCGTCCACGTTTTGCGCGATGGCGTCACCCTTGGCATTCTTCCAGGGGCCGGCGCCGATGCGGTCGCGCGCATTGACGGCCTGCGCCCCGCCGCTGGCCTGGGTGCTCAGATAGGCGCGCCAGGTCTTGCCGCCGGCGCCCGCGCCCTGCGCCAACTGCTGGCAGTACCGGTCGGCACCTTCGAGCCCACCGAGATCGGCACCCTTGCCGGGGCCGACGCTGGTGAGGAAAAACGTCATGGTCGAGGCCTGCTGCGCCTGCGCAGTGGTACCCGCGCCCAGTGCCAGCAGCGCGACAGAGGCAAGCATCGGTACGATCGTTCGGTTGTTCATTGGCGATTCTCCCGGTCTTTGACGCAAGGTCCAATTGGGCCGGCGAGCGACGCCCCCGGCTTGACCCTTTAACAACAAAGCTGGCACGAGATTCATCCCGGCGATCGGATACGAATTTGTGGGCTGCCGCGCTGCCCGATTTTTCAGCGCAGGTCTGCAGGGCGCTCAATTGTGCGCCCTACTCGGTGTCAGGGCAGGGCTGAATTCTCTGCTGCTCCAGCGCGCGGCGAAGGCCGCGGGCGTCATCGCGCTGAAATACCCCTTGGTTCATCGTTGATCGCTCGCAAGAATTCTCAACCGGGCGCGGCGACCGCCCAGCGCCTTTGCGCGTTACCATCGCCGTTCGCCATAACCTCATGCGTTGCGCGGCGTTTCCGAGGAACCGGTTGGTTCATTCCGGCGTTTCCCGTTCAGCTTCCTTGGCGACCGTTGGAGGGGAGATATCGATTTTGCATCAGCTACGAGCTGTCGGGGATTGCCGCTGACGAAACGTCTCCCTGTGAGGTAAGAAGATGGCGACATTGGAAAAAGTCGGGACAATGTCAGGAAAATAATCGTAATTCCGGCGGCCCTGAGGAGGAGCCCGACTTCTCACGTCAACAGGAGTCTCCTCAATGTGCGACTATAGTCTGCACCATGTCGCGACCCGTCCTGCCAAGCTTGAGGATAAGCTGGTAACGACGAAGTTCACCAACTCCATCACCCGCGGGTTTTCGGCGGTCGGCGAGCCGCATGTTGCGGTTTGCCTGTTGCCCGGCACCGAGCTTGCGTTCGACGAGAACGTGGAATGCGAGCCCTCCTTCGGCATCGGTATCCTCCCGAACAAGAAGATCGGGCAGCGGCTGGCGCGCTTCCGCCAGATCAACACCGAGAACGCCGTGACCCATCACGACGCGTTGGAATTCCCGGACGGGCAGGTGGTGCTGCTCACGCGGCTGTGCGAGGGCCAGCGCGCGACGGTGCTGCAGTTGCCGGCCGGATCGCGTCCGGCGTCGGCGCAGGAAGCGGCCGCCGAGCCGACGGCGCGCGAGCCTTCGCCGTCGGTGTGACCGCGCCCCCGGCGCGGCACGTGCGGAGACCGAGATCGGTGTCGGTCGTCACCCCGTTGCCAATGGAGGGCCGATCTCGGTCGGGACGGCGCGCGCTCGCCCCAGCGTCTCGATGAGACGTGTGCCCAACAACGAGCGAGCCGCCGGCTTTCAGCCGGTGGCTCGACCAATTTTCTGTGCGTTCGAATGGGTGCGATCTATGGGTCCGGGAACGAGACCAGGGTCTCGAATTTGTAGCCGCACGCCTCACATTCCCAGAGATGCCGGACGCGTTGCCGGTCCATATATTCGGACCATTCCGGCAAAAAGATCGTATCGCCACACTGGGCGCAATGATTCATCAATCTCGTCTGGACGTATTTTCGGGGGCTCGCAGTTCGGAGCTCCATGACGCTTCCTCCGCCATGCTATCCCCCCTTCCCGATGAGCGGCGATGGTAGCCGAATTGACGCGGCAATGAAGCAGCATCCCTGACCTAACGCCGGGCGCCCGAACGGCCCGCACGGCGCCGCCGCCGCGGCGCCGAACGAGCCCGGATGACGCTCGGCGTGCGAACAGACGGCCGGCAGGCGAAGGGCGCGCCTTTCTATGTTCGTCCCAGCCGCTATAGTGGGGTGTGCAATGCATCAAGGGAGACCGATATGCCTGAAATATACGTCCACGCCGTCAAGGGGCGCACGCTCGACCAGAAGCGCGCCCTGGTGAAGGACATCACCGATGCGGTGGTGAAGAATTTTTCCGTGCCGGTCGAGGCGGTGACGGTGGAAATCGTGGAATCCGAGCCGACGGCCAAGGCGAAGGGCGGCGTCTTGTTCAGCGAAATGCGCCGGTGAGCCGCGCGCACTTCAATCCATAGGGATTTCGCTCCGGTGTTTCGCCCGGCAGAGCCCGGGCGAAACTGTCTTTGGCGATCACATGACTGACCTCGCGGGCAAGACAGCGCTGGTCACGGGCGCGGCCTCCGGCATCGGGCTGGCCACGGTCGAGTTGTTCGCCCGCCGCGGCGCCACGGTGGCGCTCAACCATCTGCCGGACGATCCGCGCGGCGCTTCCGCGGTCGAGCGGCTGCGCGCGCAAGGCTTCGCCGTGGCCGGCGCGCCGGGCGATGTTGCGCGGCCGGACAGCGCCGAAAAAATGGTGCGCGATGCCATCGAGGCCCTCGGCCGGCTCGATTTTCTCGTCAACAATGCCGGCACCTCGGCCACCGTCGAGCCGATCCCGCCGGGGGAGCTTGACCGGCTCACCGATGATTTCTGGAGCACCATTCTCGCCACCAACCTGCTCGGTCCGTTCCGTTGCACCCGCGCTGCCGCGCCGGCGCTCAAGGCCGCGGGCGGCGCGGTCTGCAACACTGCCTCCGTTGCCGGGCGCAATATGCCGGGCTCGAGCATGGCTTACGGCGCCAGCAAAGCCGGGCTCATCAGCCTCACCCAGAACCTGGCGCGCGCGCTTGCCCCGCATGCGCGCGTGAACGCGGTCGCTCCAGGCTTCGTCGACACCGAGTGGACGCGGGCGTGGCCGGCTGCGCGCAAGCAGGCATCGATCGAGCGCACATTGCTCAAGCGCGCCTGCACGCCCGCCGATATCGCCGCTGCGATCGTATTTCTGTGCGCCGATACCAGCATGGTGACGGCGCAGACGCTGGTGGTGGACGGCGGCTATTCGCTGTAGCAGACGCCGTTCGTTGCCTCGCCGTTCTTGGTTACCTCAACAGCAGCCGTGGCAGCCACAGCGACAGTTCGGGCACATAGGTGACGAGCGCGAGCACCACCAGCATGGGAATGTAGAAGACCAGGATGCTGCGCGATACCGCTTCCATGCTCACGCGGCCGATCGCGCATCCCACCACCATGGTCGGACCTACCGGCGGCGTGAGCAGCCCGATGCCGAGATTGAGGATCATCACGATGCCGAAATGCACGGGGTCGATGCCGAAGGTTTTGATCACGGGCAGGAAGATCGGGGTGCAGATCAGCAGCATCGGCGCCAGATCCATGAACGTGCCGAGCAACAGCAGCAGCACGTTGACGTAGAGCAGGAAGGTGTACTTGTCGCTCGAGACCGCGACGAAGAATTCCGTCGCCTTGGCGGGTATCTGCATGAGCGCCATCATGTAACCGAAGGCGATGGAGAAGCCGATCATGATCATGACCATGCCGACCGTGCGCACGACGCGTGCGATCAGCTGCGGCAATTCGCTCCATTTGCAGTCGCGGTAGACGAACATGGTGACGAAGAAGGCGTAGACGCACGCTACCGCCGCCGACTCGGTCGGCGTGAAGATGCCGGAGAGGATGCCGCCGAGGATGATCACGATCGTGATTAGGCCCCAGATCGCATCGACGGCGATCTTGAGCGCCTGGCGCGGCGGGACGATCTCGCCCTTGGGGAAATTCTCCCGGTGCGCGATGACCAGAACGAGCGCGATCAGCGAGAGACCGAGCAGGAGCGCCGGGATGATCCCGCCCATGAAAAGTTGGGCGACCGACACCGTTCCGCC
>DASSJW010000629.1:0-3923 GCA_035690995.1 Xanthobacteraceae bacterium | reverse complement strand
CGAGGTGATCTCCCGGGTGCTCCCCGTCATCCGCGCCCGGCTCATGCTGGGGGTCGAGCGCGGCGAGCTTGCCCACGACGCGCTCGCGCGCTTCCCGCAATTGCTGGTCGCGCCGGCGCTGCTCGCGATCCTGTGGAGCAGGCTGTTCGAGCGTCTCGCGCCGCTCGATGTGCGCGAACTTATGCGCGCCCATGTCGAGCTGCTGTTCGGAACGAGGGACGCGCCATGACCGCCGGCCGCATCGCCCTTGCGGTGCTTGCGGCGCTTGTCGTCCTCACCGGCTGCGACAATGCCAAGGACGCATCCTTCCAGGGCTGGGTCGAGGCCGAGCTGATCTTCGTCGGTCCAGACGAGGCCGGCCGCATCGAGACGCTCACGGTGCGCGAGGGCGATCGGGTCGATCTGCGTCAACTCCTGTTCACGCTCGATACCGAACTGCAGGCCGCCGACGTCGCCATGCAGGAGGCGGCGGTAAAGAACGCGCAGCAGGCCTTCGACCGCGCGCAGCAACTCCTGAGCAGGCAGGCCGGCACGCAAAAGACGCTCGACGATGCCGAGGCGGCGTTGCGCACGGCGCAGGCGCGGCTCAACTCGGCGCAAACCCGGCTGGGGCGCCGCAAGGTGTTCAGTCCCGTCGCCGGCAGCGTCCAGCAGATCTACTACCGTGCGGGCGAGCTGGTGCCGGCCGGCAAGCCGATCGTCGCGATCCTGCCGCCGGCCAATTTGAAAGTGCGCTTCTTCGTCAACGAGGCGACGCTTCCCAAGCTCAAGCTCGGCGACCCCGTCACCATCCGCTGCGACGGCTGCGAGGCCGATATCGGCGCCAAGATCAGCTTCATCTCCCGCACGTCGGAGTTCACCCCGCCGGTGATCTACAGCATGGACGAGCGCGCGAAGCTCGTATTCATGATCGAAGCGCGTGCGGAGCGGCCGGAGCGGCTGCGCGTCGGCCAGCCGGTGAGCGTTGTCCTGGGGCCGGAACAATGACCAACGCGGCGACCACGCCCTCCGATATCGCCATCGATGTTCACGGCCTGACCAAATCCTTCGGCGGTCGCAAGGTGGTGCGCGACCTGTCGATGCAGGTCAAACGCGGGGAGATCTACGGATTCCTCGGACCCAATGGTTCGGGCAAGACCACGACCATCCGGATGCTGTGCGGGCTGCTGACGCCCGACCACGGCCACGGCACCTGCCTCGGTTACGACATCCGCACCGAGGCCGACGAGATCAAGCGCCATGTGGGCTACATGACCCAGCGCTTCAGCCTCTATCAGGACCTGTCCGTACGCGAGAACCTGGAATTCGTCGCCCGTCTCTATGGGCTGCCCAAACCGGGCGCGGCGGCGCGGACGATGATCGAGCGGCTCGGGCTCGCGGGCCGCGAAGAACAGATCGCCGGGGAGCTTTCGGGCGGCTGGAAGCAACGGCTGGCGCTCGGCGCCTGCACGTTGCCGAGCCCGCAATTGCTATTGCTCGACGAGCCCACCGCCGGCGTCGATCCCAAGGCACGGCGCGAGTTCTGGAACGAGATCCACGCGCTCGCGGCGCAAGGGCTCACGGTGCTGGTCTCCACCCACTACATGGACGAGGCCGAGCGGTGTCACGAGATTGCCTACATCGCCTACGGGGTGCTGCTGGCGCACGGCACGGTCGAGGAGGTGATCGCCGGCTCGCATCTTGCCACCTACACGGTGAGCGCGCGTAACGGCGAAGGACTGGCGAAGCTCGCCGAGGAATTGAACCAGCGACCCGGGATCGACATGGTCGCGCCCTTCGGCACCAGCCTGCATGTGTCGGGACGGGAGGAGGCCGCGCTCGACGCCGCGATTTCGTCCGAGCGCGACCGGCCGGACCTGACCTGGACCCGTTCCAAGCCTTCGCTCGAGGACGTGTTCATCGACCTCATGGGCAAGGCCAAGGATAATTTCCAATGAGCGCGCCCGCCGCCCCCAGCGTGCCGCGCCGACGCCGGTCAAACGCGTTCCGGCTCGCGGGCTTCTGGCGCCGAACCTGGGCGATGCTGATCAAGGAGTTCATCCAGCTCAAGCGCGACCGCGTGTCATTCGCGATGATCGTCATGATCCCGCTCGTTCAGCTGCTGCTGTTCGGCTACGCCATCAACACCAATCCCCGGCATCTGCCGACCGCGGTGCTGCTGCAGGAGCAGACCGATCTCGGCCGCTCGGTGCTTAAGGCAATTCAGAACACGGCGTATTTCGACGTCACCCACGTGGTCACGAGCGAGACCGAGTTCGACCGCCTGCTGGCTTCGGGAGCGGTGCTGTTCGCGATCGAGATACCCGCCAATTTCGAGCGGCTGGTGCGGCGGGGAGACCGGCCGGCATTGCTGGTCGCCGCCGATGCGACCGACCCCGTGGCCGCGGGCTCGGCCATGGCGGCGCTCGGCAACCTGGTGCAGACCGCGCTCCAGCACGATCGGGCGATCCCGGACGGCGCCACGCCGGCATTCGAGATCCGCACCCACGCGCGATACAACCCGGCGGCTAACACGTCGTTCAATATCGTGCCCGGCCTCGTCGGCACCATCCTCACCATGACCATGCTGATCTTCACGGCGCTGTCGGTGACGCGCGAGATCGAGCGCGGGACCATGGAAAGCCTCCTGGCCATGCCGATCACGCCGGTCGAGATCATGCTGGGCAAGATCATCCCCTACATCATGGTCGGGTTCGTCCAGGCTGCCCTCATCATCGGCATCGGTATCGGCCTGTTCGGCGTGCCGCTGCTCGGGAGCCTGCTGCTCCTGGCGCTGCTGAGCACCCTGTTCATCACGACCAATCTCTCGGTCGGCTACACGTTCTCGACCGTCGCGCAGAACCAGCTGCAGGCGATGCAGATGTCGATGATGTTCTTCCTGCCCAACATCCTGCTGTCCGGCTTCATGTTCCCGTTCGCCGGCATGCCCAAATGGGCGCAGTGGATCGGTGAATTCCTGCCCCTGACGCATTATCTGCGGATCGTGCGCGGCATCATGCTCAAGGGCGCAGAACTCTCGGATCTGCGTTACGATACGATTGCGCTTGGCGGGCTGATGCTGATTGCCATGGCCGTGGCGATCTCCCGCTTCCGGCGCACGCTGGATTGACCGGGTGCGCGACGCAGTCTTACTGCGGACGCAAAGACGCGCCAGAACTCGAAGCGGCCGGAGTGCCCGAACATGCTCCCCGATGCGAAGCGCAAGCGCCGTAAGGACGATGCCGAACGCGACCAGCGCGAGCGTCGCCGGCGCCAGGAAGAGGCGCTCGACGAGGCGCTGCGGAACACCTTCCCCGCCTCCGATCCGGTGTCGGTCGAACAGCCGGCGCCGGCATCCTCGAAACGGCGGCCAAGGCCGACCTCGGACGCGTCATAGCGCCGGCTGGCACGACCGCAATTGACAGGCCCGCGGCGGCCGGCCGCGGAGTGGCGGAAAGCTGCCCCGCGATCTGGACATGGATACCCGGCGGCAAATCGCGCTATACGAACGCAGGCGGCTCGGCCTTCGCGGGTCGCGACCGTTGAGAGCATGGCCGCTGCATGTCCCCGTCGACGACCACGCAAGCACGTGAAGCGAGGCTGTCCATCGGCTTCATCAACTGGGCGCATGCGCTCGACCATTACGTGATGCTGATCTTTCCGACGGTGGTGATCGGGCTCGAGCTCGTCTATGGCCGCAGCTATGCCGAGTTGATCGCGCTCGGCACCGCCTCGTTTGTCGCCTTCGGCATCTTCTCGTTGCCGGCCGGTTGGCTTGCCGACCGCTGGAGCCGGCGCAACATGATGGTGCTGTTCTATGCCGGCTGCGGGCTGGCGCTCGTGGGCGCGGGCCTCGCACCCAATCTCATCGGACTTGCGGTCGCGCTGTTCATGCTGGGCGTATTCGCCGCGATCTATCATCCGGTGGGCACGGCGATGCTGAT
>DASSJW010000628.1:0-2499 GCA_035690995.1 Xanthobacteraceae bacterium | reverse complement strand
GCCTCGGCCAGCCTGCGGATGTTCTCCTCCGGCGGCGCGTCGAGATCGACCACGCCTTGGGGATAGCCGGGACCGACGGCGATCTTCTCCATGTACACGTCGGGCGCGTTGAGCAGCGTCCCGCCTTCGGCCATGGCCATCGTCGCGATTGCGCCCGGCATGTTCTTGGCGCAGAGCGTGGTGCCTTCGAGCGGATCAACGGCGATGTCGACCCTGGGCCCGTGCTTGTTTCCGACCGTTTCGCCGATGAACAGCATGGGCGCTTCGTCGCGCTCACCCTCCCCGATCACGATCGTGCCGTCGATGGGAAGCTTGTTGAGCTCGCGCCGCATGGCGTCGACCGCGGCCTGATCGGCTGCCTTCTCATTGCCGCGGCCGGTCAACCGCGCCGCCGACACCGCCGCCCGCTCGGTCACCCGCACGAGCTCGAGCGTGAGAACGCGCTCCAATGCCAGGTCCGCCTGTACGGTGATCGACGGCACGGCGTCGCGTCGCTCTTTGTTCATGTGCTTACCCTTGCGCCCCATTGCTGCGTTGTCGTGCCACGCCCTTCGATCGAGACCGGGCGATGATCGTAAGGAATGACTGTATCAGTTTTTCTCGATCCGGATGACCTGCGGCTTCCCCAAGATGACCTTGTCGCGATCGACCGCAGCGAGCGCCTTGCGCACCGCGTCTTCGGTGGTCGCATAAGTGATCAGGATCACCGGAACCGGCTCGGCCGACCGTCCCGCAACTTCTCCGCCATGGGGCCGCTCGCCGCGGTGGCGCTGGACAATCGACTCGAGCGAGATGTTCTGCTGCGCGAGGCGCTTGGCGATGGTGGCGGCGGTGCCAGGTTTGTCCACCGCCAGCAGACGGATGTAGTAGCCGCCTTCGTGGCGTTGCATCGGCGCTTTCTTGCTGACGGTGAGCCGTCCTGTCGGCCGGCCGAAAGGCGCCGTGCGCACGCCGCGGGCAATGTCGCCGATGTCGGCAACGACCGAGGATGCGGTCGCCGCTCCGCCGGCGCCCGGGCCGACCAGCGTGATCGGGGTGATTGCGTCGGCGTCGATGGTCACGGCGTTGGTCACGCCCATCACCTGCGCGATGGCGGTGTCCTTCGGCACCATGGTCGGATGCACGCGCTGCTCGATGCCCTTGTCCGTCCTGACCGCAACCCCGAGCAGCTTCACGCGATAGCCGAGCTCGTCCGCCCATTCCAAGTCTTCCGAAGCGATGGAAGAGATGCCTTCCACGTATACGGCGCTCTGATCGACCTTGGTGCCGAAGGCGAGGCTGGCCAGGATGGCGAGCTTCTGCGCCGTATCGTGGCCCTCGATGTCGAAGGTCGGGTCGGCCTCGGCGTAGCCAAGTCGCTGCGCCTCCTTCAGGCAGTCGGCGAAGGCCAGCTTCTCCTGCTCCATGCGCGTGAGGATGTAGTTGCAGGTGCCGTTGAGGATGCCGTAGATGCGAGCCAGCGAATTGCCGGTCAGGCCCTCGCGCAGCGTCTTCACGATCGGGATGGCCCCGCCGACCGCAGCCTCGAAATTGAGCGCGACGTGATTCTTCTCGGCCACGGCCGCGAGAGCGACACCGTGACGCGCCAGGAGCGCCTTGTTGGCGGTGACCACGGATTTTTTCGCGGCCAGCGCCGCCGAGATCGCGGCCCTGGCCGGGTCGCCCTCCCCGCCCATCAACTCGACGAAGACGTCGATCTCGGGATCGCGCGCCAGCGCCACCGGATCGGCGACCCAGCGCAGACTCTTTTTCCCAAGATCGCGCTTCTTGCCGCGAGCGCGCGCGCTGACGGCCACCACCTCGATCGGGCGGCCGCAACGCGCGGCCAGCGCCTCGCGTTGCTGCTCGATGAGCCGGACAACGGACGCACCGACCGTGCCCAAGCCGGCAATGCCGATTTTCAGCGGGGAAGCCATCAGAGCCTAGTCGTCGGCCTGTGTGGAACGGTGCCGTTAGCGCCGCTGGGCCAGGGGGACGACGTTGTGCAACTTTTCCGGGCCGGTTTCAAGAAAGCGCCGGAGATTGCGGGCGGCCTGGCGGATGCGCTGCTCGTTCTCGACCAGCGCGATGCGCACATAGCCCTCGCCCCGCTCACCGAAGCCGGTGCCCGGGGAGACCGCAAGCTCGGCCTTTTCGACCAGGAGGGTCGAGAACTCGACGCTGCCCAGGGTCGCGAAGGGCTGCGGGATCGGCGCCCACGCGAACATCGAGGCGCGCGGCGGCGGAATGTCCCAGCCCGCGCGGCCGAAGGATTCCACCAGCACGTCGCGCCGGCGCTTATAGATCGCGCGCATTTCTTGGATGCAGTCGTCGGGGCCATTGAGCGCGGCGGTCGCGGCCACCTGCACCGGCGTGAAAGCGCCGTAGTCGAGATACGATTTCACCCGTGCCAGCGCGGCGATGATGCGCTCGTTGCCGACCGCGAAGCCGATGCGCCAGCCCGGCATCGAGTAGGTTTTCGACATCGAGGTGAACTCGACGGCGATATCCATCGCGCCC
>DASSJW010000627.1:0-2451 GCA_035690995.1 Xanthobacteraceae bacterium | reverse complement strand
ACGACTTTGCTCGGCCAATATGCGGACTGGATCGCGGGCAAGAAGGTCAATCTGCTGGCGCAGATGGCGCTGCGCAAGGACGACCGCTTCCCCGACGTGCCGCTGGTCACCGAGCTCGCGCAGAGCGAAGAGCAGCGGCAGATCATCCGGCTGATCGTCGCCGGTCAGGCGATCGCCCGTCCGTTCTTCGGCCCGCCAGGCATCCCCGAGGATCGCAAGCAGGCGTTGCGCGCGGCGTTCGATCAGACGATGCAGGACCCCGAGTTCCGGGCCGAGGCTCAGCGCGCCAAGATGGACGTCAATCCGATGCAGGGAGCTGAAATGGAGAGCTTCCTGCGGGAGCTTTATGCGATGCCCAAGGATCTGGTCGACAAGGCCGCCCTGGCGATCCGCAAATAGGATTGGAACTTCGGTATGAGCAAGCTCCCACTGACCATTGCGGTGAGCCGTTACGACCATGTGAATGACATTCTGACCGCGGCGGTCCCGGTGGAAGGCATCGACCTCAATCCACTGGATCTGCCGCTGCACGACATTTTTTTCCGCTTCATCCATTTCAAGGACTTCGACGTGGCGGAGCTCTCCATGGCGAAGTACGTCTCGATGATTTCCCAGGGGGATTACTCGCTCATCGCGCTCCCGGTGTTCCCCTCGCGCGTGCCGCGGCATTCGGCGATCTACGTGCGGCGCGACGGTCCGGTGAAGCGGCCCGCCGATCTTGCCGGCCGCCGGGTAGGCGTCCCGGAGTGGGCGCAAACGGCGGGGGTCTACGCCCGCGGCCTGCTGATGCATGAATTCGGCGTCGATCTCGCTTCGATCGAATGGTGCCAGGCCGGCGAGGATCAACCGGGGCGGCGCGAGAAGGTCGAGCTGAAGCTGCCGCCCGGAGTGACGGTGCGGACCGTGCTCGACAAGTCGCTCAGCGACATGCTGGTCGCGGGCGAGCTCGACGCGATCCTGGCCGCGCAGCCGCCGCGGCGCTACCTCGACGGGCACCCCAACATCGCGCGCATGTTCGAAGAGTTTCTCGACATCGAGTACCGCTACGTCAAGAAGACGAAGATCATCCCGATCATGCATACCATCGCCATACGCAAGGAGATCGTCGATCGCCATCCCTGGACGGCGGTCAACCTCTTCAACGCGTTTGAGAAGGCCAAGAACCGCAGCGTCGAGCGGGCCCTTTACGGGGGCATGACCTACTTTCCGATCCTGTGGGGCTTCGAGCACGCGCGCCGCTCGCAAGCGCTGTTCGATGGCGACTACTGGCCTTACGGAGTCGAGAGCAATCGGCGCACGCTCGAGGCATTTCTGCGCTATGCCCACGAACAGGGAGTTTGCCACCGCCTGCTGCGCGTCGAAGAGTTGTTTCCGCCACAGCTGCTCCGATCGTACCGCGTGTGAGACCTGTTGACCGGAGCCAATGCTCGACCATCAAACAAAATCGCAAATGTTTGGCGCGTCCGTTCCTCGCCTCGAAGACGCGGCGCTGGTGACCGGGACCGGCCGCTTCGTCGGCGACCTCTCGTTCCCGCACCAGCTGCACATGCGCATCGTCCGCTCGCCGAGGGCGCATGGACGCATCCTCGCGATCGACACCGCGGCCGCGCGCGCGCTCCCCGGGGTGGTTGCGGTGTGGACCGGCGAGGACACGAAACACGTCCCTCCCGTCGATTTTCGCGATCCCTCAGCCGAGGCGCTGTTGCCCTATCGGCAACCGGTCCTGGCTCGCGAGCGCGTGCGCTATGTCGGTGAACCGGTGGCCGCAGTGTTCGCGCAGGATCCCTACGTCGCCGAGGATGCAGCCGATCTCGTCGGGATCGAGATCGAGCCTCTGCCGGTGCTTCTCTCCGCGTCAGACGCTCCCGGCGAATTCGAGCCGGGCCGCTCGACCGAAGCGACCATGCTGCGACACAGCTACGGCGATATCGAGCGCGCCTTCGCCGCTGCCCACGCCGTGGTCGAGCTCGATCTCGACCTGGGGCGACACTCCGCCGTCCCGCTGGAGACGCGCGGCGCCATCGGCGTTTACGACGCCGGCGGCGACATGCTCAGGCTTTATGGCGCTGCAAAGGTCCCGCACCGCAATCGCGACACCTTATGCCGGATGCTCAAACGAAGCCCGTCGGCGCTGCACCTGCACGAGGCGCATGTGGGCGGAGGCTTCGGGGTGCGCGGCGAGCTCTATCCCGAGGATGTCCTGGTGTGCGTCGCCGCCATTCGTTTGCGCCGACCGGTCAAATGGATCGAAGATCGGCGCGAGCACCTGCTCGCCGCCAATCATTCACGTCAACAGCGGCATCTCGCGCGGATGGCCGTCGATGCCGACGGGCGCATTCTCGGCATCGACGATGAACTCTTCCACGACCAGGGGGCCTATATCCGCACCCACGGTGCCCGCGTGATGGCGCGGACGCTCTGGTCGATCTCCGGCCCCTATCGCGTGCCGGC
>DASSJW010000626.1:0-6717 GCA_035690995.1 Xanthobacteraceae bacterium | reverse complement strand
TCATGGGCATGCGTGCGCCTCGGCGGGCCGGGGAGCGGCGACAGCGGTGGATGATCGCGGCACGGGGGCTAAATGGGGCGGCGGCTTGCAGGCGCAAAATTGGGCGGCATAGCGCGGGTCGGCGCCGCCGCGGCCTGTTGTCTTGCGCTGGCCCATTGCTCGGGGTCGTTGTCCAACCAGGAGTACAGCCCCCGCGTCGTCGAAGAGGGCGAGCCGGTGCCGAAGGGCGGTGGCATGTACAGGGTGGGCAAACCCTACAATATCAACGGCCGCACCTACGTTCCGGCCGAGAATCCCTCCTACCGCGCGGAGGGTATCGCCTCCTGGTACGGCCGGGACTTTCATGGCCGGCTCACTGCCAACGGCGAAGTCTATGACATGCACAGCATCTCGGCTGCGCACACCACGCTGCCGCTGCCGAGCTACGTGCGGGTGACAAATCTCGACAACGGTCGCTCTATCGTCGTCCGGGTCAACGATCGCGGTCCTTAGACGCGTAGCCGGGTCATTGACCTCTCGATCGGAACCGCAAAGGCGCTGGACTTCTACAGCCGGGGGCTTGCCCGCGTGCGGGTCGAATATGTCGGCCGCGCGCCCATCGAGGGCAGCGACGACGACATGTTGATGGCGACGCTGCGCGAGGGGGCACCGGCACCGGCTCCCTCGAAAGTCATGATTGCGGCGGCAAAACCCTTCATTCCCAATGCGGACAAAGGCAAGGATGCGCCGACGCCCGGGGAGCGTCAGTTCACGCTCAGCAGCGCATCAACCCGTCCCGCCAAGCCGCCGGCCGCGAACGAGGCCAATTCCAGCGATCGGGCAAAAAGCAAGCCAAGCGTCCGCCCGACCTATGCCTCGGCGGCAGAAGCAAGGACCGAATCGCCACCACCGAGCCCCGCGCCCGCGGCCGGCTTTGCGCCGGTGCGCAGTGAAGGCAACGCGCTCGGTCTCATGAGCGGTCGCGGACTCTACTGAGGTCGGCGTGGCCTTGGGCGCAGCCCGGTACATCCCGTCGTGGTCTCTGCGGCGTCACCCCAGTGCGGGCGGCATTGCGTTACACAGGCGGAAATTGCTAAGCATTTCCGGGGCAGGGAAGGGAGCGTGGACCTTGGCCACGCGGGCTTGGCTACGCGGGCTTGCCCCGCACGGCTTGCTGCAGCAGTCATGAAGATGCGTGTGGTCGGCACCTGGTTTTCTCCCCCTCTCGCGAAATGGGGCGTGGCCGCGTTTCTTGTCGGCGCCATTGCCTCGGCCATCGCGGCCCCCAATCCGGTATCGGGCCCCAAGCCCAGTGACGGCGGCTTTCAGACTGCCGCGGCCCACGCCATCCTGATCGAGGCCGACAGCGGCAGCGTGCTGTTCGAAAAGAGCGCCGACGATCTCATTCCGCCCGCCAGTCTGTCCAAATTGATGACAGCCGAAGTGGTGTTCAATGAGATCAAGCAGGGTCGGCTCAAGCCGACCGATGAGTTCATTGTCAGCACCAACGCCTGGCGACGCGGGGGCGCGCCGTCGCACACATCGAGCATGTTCATCCCGATTCACAGCAAGGTGGCCGTGGATGATCTCTTGCATGGCGTCATCATCCAGTCCGCGAACGACGCCGCCATCGCGCTGGCCGAAGGGATTTCCGGCAACGAGTCCACGTTCGCTGAACTGATGACCAAACGGGCGCGCGAGATCGGTCTAGCCAAATCGACCTTCGGCAACTCCAACGGCCTTCCCGATCCACGGCAGCTCATGACCGCGCGCGAACTCGCCAAGCTGGCGCGGCACATCATCGAGACGTATCCCGAGTACTACAAGTACTACGGTGAGCGCGAATTCACCTGGAACAAGATCCGCCAATACAACCGCAACCCGCTGCTGGCACTGACGATCGGGGCGGATGGTCTCAAGACCGGGTTCACCAAGGAAGCCGGATATGGGCTTGTCGGCTCCGCGGTGCAGAACGGATTGCGCCTGATCGTCGTGGTCAACGGCTTGAAATCCGAGAAAGAGCGCGCCGACGAGGGAAAAAAGCTGCTGGAATGGGGCTTCCACAATTTTCAATCCGGTCTGCTATTCGCAGACGGGCAGGAAATCGCCCAGGCCAAACTCTATGGCGGAGAGAAGGGCCACGTCCCGCTGGTGGCTGGCAAAGAGGTTCGGCTGATGGTGCCGCGCGGTTCGCGCGAGAAGATCATCGCCCGGGTGGTGTATACCGGTCCGGTGCCGGCTCCCGTCCAGCAAGGTCAGAAGATCGGCGCGCTCAAGGTCTGGCGCGGCGACTTTCTGGTGCTTGAGGTCCCGCTGCGCGCGTCCGAGAGCGTCGGCACCGGCTCGATGTCGCAACGCGCCTTCGACGCTGCCTCGGAACTCGTAGTCGGCTTTTTTCGCGCCGGCTTGCAGCGGCTGTAGTTGCGTGACTGCAACCTCGATCCACGCATGCTGCGCGGGGACGGAGCATTCTGGCCGTTATTGCGTCGTAGTTGACGCGCCGGACGAATTGGATCGTCGCGAACGCAGCCGGGATGAACGGTCGGGCGATCTGACAAATTCGGCATAAAGTGGCGAGATGCGTGGACGCTTCATAACGTTCGAGGGTGGCGAAGGAACAGGCAAGTCGACACATTCGATTCTGCTCTCGGATCGCCTGGAGGCGCTTGGCATCGACGTGGTGCTCACGCGCGAACCCGGCGGCTCGCCCGGCGCCGAAGTGATCCGCCACGTGCTGCTGTCGGGCGTGGCTCAGCCGCTCGGCGTGGAAGCCGAGGCGCTCCTGTTCGCCGCGGCTCGCGACGACCACGTGCGCTCCACCATCGAGCCTGCACTGGCGCGCGGAGCGTGGGTCATCTGTGACCGCTTCATCGACTCGACCAGGGTGTACCAAGGTACATTAGGCCATGTGGATCCAGCATTGATCCGCGCCCTCGAACGAGTAACCATTGGGGACCTCAGGCCCGACCTGACTTTCATCCTCGACGTGCCGGCGGAGGTCGGGCTTGCACGCGCCCGCAAGCGCCGCGGCGAGAACGCCGCCGACCGGTTCGAGGCGGAATCGCGTGCATTCCACGAGGCCTTACGCGAGGCCTATCTGCTGCTTGCACGTACGGAGCCCGGCCGTTGCCTGCTGATCGACGCAACCGAGCCGAAGGCCACGGTCGCCGAGCGCATCTGGAAATATGTGAGCGAACGGCTTGATCCGGTGAGCGCGCCGGCGCTACGCGCAGGCGCAGCGTCGTGAACGACACGGACGCCGACGGCGTCGAGCCGAAGCCGCCCCGCGAGACCAGTGTTCTCTACGGCCAAGCCGAGGCGGAGCACGCGTTACTCGAAGCCTATCGGGGACGGCGCTTTGCCCATGCGTGGCTGATCACGGGACCTGCCGGAATCGGCAAGGCCACGCTCGCTTATCGCATGGCCCGTTTCGTGCTCGCCCATCCGGATTCGCGCGCACCGGCGGTGCAGAAGGCGACGTCGCTCCACGTTGACGCGGATCATCCGGTGGCACGGCGGATTGCCGCCCAGGCGCATGGCGATCTTCTGGTGCTCGAGCGCACGATCAACGAGAAGACCAACAAGCTGCGCCAGGACATCCAGGTCGATGACGTTCGCCGGACCGTCACGTTCTTCGGCTCGACCGCCGGGGAGGGGGGATGGCGGATTGCGATCGTGGATTCGGTCGACGAACTCAACCGGGAAGGGGCCAATGCGCTGCTCAAAATACTGGAAGAGCCGCCCCGTCGCGCTATGCTGTTGTTGATCAGTCATTCGGCGGCGCGCGTGCTGCCGACCATCCGCTCGCGTTGTCGCCTGCTGGCGCTTCGGCCGCTCCCCGCGGCCGAGGTGGCCCGCGCGGCAGCGACGGCGATCGGCGAGGATCCCGACGCTGCCGACATCAGAGCGGCCGCGGCAGCCGCCGACGGCAGCGTGCGGCGCGCGTTGGCATTGCTCGACGGGGAGGCGCTTGATCTGCGCAATCGCATCACGGCGTTGCTCGAACGGCTGCCCGCCGTCGATCCGCGCGCGCTCCATGCGCTCGGCGATCGCCTCTCCGGCACCGATCCCGCCACGCTCATGGCCTTCGTCGACAGCGTGAATGCGTGGCTGTCCGCCCGGCTCGATACAAGCGGGCCCGATTCCGCGCGGCTGGCCCGAGTGGCTGAAGTCTGGGAAAAGGTCAACTCTTCCGCGCGTGACGTCGAGACCTTCAATCTTGAACGAAAGCCCTTGGTTTTCAACGTCTTCGGCTGGCTTGCCGAGGCGTCGCGCGGTTGATACCTAAGTCCCTCGATAGTCGGGCTCGGCACCGCGCCTCGGGTTTCCACGATTTACGCCATTCTCCATGAATTGGGGCCGCCCGAGTTCGTTGCTTCTCGGTGAGTCGGGACGCAGCCGGCGGTATCCGAAATGACTGCGTCCTGAGCACATACACCGCGGAAAGATTGAATGGCCGACAAGCCTCGCTACTATCTCACCACCGCCATTGCCTATCCCAACGGGCCGCCACACATCGGCCACGCGTATGAGGCGATCGCGACCGATGCGATCGCCCGCTTCATGCGGCTCGACGGCTACGACGTGCTGTTCCTCACCGGCACCGACGAGCACGGCATCAAAATGCTCCAGACCGCAACCAAGGAGAAGCTTTCTCCCCAGCAGTTGGTCGAGCGCAACGTGCCGCGCTTCAAGGCGATGGTCGAACGCCTCAATTGTTCGAATGACGAGTTTATTCGCACCACCGAGGAGCGTCATCATCGTGCTTCCGTCGCGATCTGGCAGCGGATGGAAGCGGCCGGCGATATTTATCTCGACAAATATTCCGGCTGGTACTCGGTGCGCGACGAGGCGTACTACGACGAGGACGAGACCAAGCTCAATGACAAGGGCGAGCGGATCGGTCCGCAAGGCACTCCGGTCGAATGGGTGGAGGAGGAGAGCTATTTCTTCAGGCTCTCCGCCTACCAGCAGAAGCTGCTCGACCTCTATGGCAAGCATCCCGATTACGTGCTGCCGAAGGAGCGGCTCAACGAGGTCGCGAGTTTCGTCAAAGGCGGCCTGCAGGATCTCTCGATCTCGCGGACCACCTTCGACTGGGGCGTCAAGGTCCCGGGCAATTCGAGGCACGTGATGTATGTGTGGGTCGACGCGCTCACGAACTACATTACCGCAGTTGGCTATCCCGACACCGATAGTCCGAAATTTCGCCGCTACTGGCCCGCCGACCTGCATGTCATCGGCAAGGATATCGTGCGCTTCCACGCGGTGTATTGGCCGGCCTTCCTGATGTCGGCAGGGGTCGAGGTGCCGCGGCGCATCTTCTCGCACGGTTTTCTGTTCAACCGGGGGGAGAAGATGTCGAAGTCCGTCGGCAACGTGATCGACCCTTTTGCTCTGATCGACGCCTACGGCGTCGACCAGGTTCGGTATTTTTTTCTGCGTGAGGTCCCCTTCGGCCAGGATGGCAACTACAGTCTGGAGGCGATCGTCAATCGCATCAATGCGGACCTTGCCAACGATCTCGGCAACTTGGCGCAACGCTCGCTGTCGATGATCGCGCGTCAACTCGGGGGGGTATTGCCCAAGCCGGCGGCGTTTTCCGCCACAGACACGGCGATCCTCGCGCTCGCCGACGGCATGCTGGCAAAGGCACGCGAAGCGATGCGGACGCAACAACTGCACCAGGTGCTTGCCATCGTGTGGACGGTGGTTGCCGAGGCCAACCGCTATTTCGCCAGCGAAGCCCCCTGGGCGCTTGCCAAGAGTGATCCGCCGCGCCAGGCGACCGTGCTCTACGTCACCGCGGAGGTGATCCGACAGATCGGAATCCTGGCGCAGCCGTTCATGCCGGATTCGGCGGCGAGATTGCTCGATCTGCTGGCCATTCCCGCAGGGGAACGGCAGTTCAGCGAACTCGGTGCAGGGCACCGGATCGCGGCCGGCGCCGCCCTGCCGGCCCCCACACCAGTTTTTCCCCGCTATGTGGATAGCGAAGGAAGCGCGCAACCCTGATGCTGATCGATAGCCACTGCCATCTGGATTTTCCGGACTTCGCCGGCGAGCTCGACGCCCTGATCTCGCGTGCGCGGACGGCCGGGATCGCGCGGATGGTCACCATCTCTACGAGGGTGAAGCGCCACGCCGAAGTGCTTGCCATCGCCGAACGTTTTCCCGATGTCTATTGCTCCGTGGGTACCCATCCGCACCATGCGCAGGATGAGCTCGACGTGGGCGTGGATGACCTGATCGAGCTTACGCGCCATTCCAAGGTGGTCGCGATCGGAGAGGCGGGGCTCGATTATCACTACGATTTGAGCCCGCGTGGCGCGCAGGAGAGCGGGCTCCGCAATCACATCGCCGCCGCGCGCGCCACCGGTTTGCCGCTGGTCATCCATTCGCGTGACGCCGATGCGGACATGGCGCGCATCCTGGAAGAGGAAACCGCAAAGGGCGCCTTCCCGGCCGTCCTGCATTGCTTCACCGGAAGCCCCGATCTCGCGCGACGCGCGATCGCACTGGGTCTCTTCATCTCGTTTACCGGCATCCTGACCTTCAAGAAGTCCGACGAGTTGCGCGCCATCGCCCGAGGCCTGCCGGCGGATCGCATGCTGGTCGAGACCGACGCGCCCTACCTGGCGCCCGGGCGCTATCGCGGAAAGCGCAACGAACCGGCGTATGTGGTCGAGACCGCCAAAACCTTGGCCGAGACGCGCGGGGTGTCGCCCGAAGAGATCG
>DASSJW010000625.1:0-6666 GCA_035690995.1 Xanthobacteraceae bacterium | reverse complement strand
CTGCTGCTTGCGGATCCGATCGACAGCTTCTGGGTCACATCGGGGGTGTCGTTCGACGGCAAGCCGTTCAAGTCGGTCACCCAGGGCGCGGCGGATCTCACGCTCATCCCGCGCATCGACGCCACGCCCGAGCCGGCCGCCGAGACCGGGGACGCGGTCAAAAACTTCCTGACCTTCATCAAGGACGCGCTCAGCGAAGAGGTGTCGGAGGTGCGCGCCTCGGATCGGCTGACGGACAGTGCGGTGTGCCTGGTCGCGCCCGAGTTCGGTCCCGATCGGCAGCTCGAGAAGCTGTTGGCCGGCGCGGGACGGCTGACATCCGTCTCGAAGCCGATCCTGGAGGTCAATCCACGGCATGAGCTCGTGGTCGCGCTCGCCGCGCTCGGCGAGGACGAGCGCGGGTTCAAGGAGGACGCCGCGCGCCTGCTGTTCGACGAGGCGCGCGTGCTCGACGGGGATCGCCCGAGCGATCCCCGCACGTTCTCGGAGCGGCTGGCCCGGGTGCTCACGCGATGCCTTCGCAAGCGGGACGCGTGAGACGCGGGTGATGCAGGTCAAAGCGTGGGCGAGTCACCCGCTGACGATGCCGCGGACTTGCAGCTTGAGCTGATGCCGTCCAACAAGACGCGCGCTCTAACAGTGCTCATGCCGCCGCGGCGTCACCGCGCCGCCGCGGCGCCTGCCGTCGCCACTTGCGCGTCCTGGTGAGACGCCACGCCCGAGACGCCGATGGCGCCGACGATCTTGCCGCCGGCAACGATCGGAACGCCGCCTTCCGCGACGCACGCGCCGAACGTCAACACGCGCAGGCCCACGCCGCCGCCGGCGACGGCGTCTTCGAGCGCCTTGGTCGGACGGCGGAACTCGACCGCGGTGCGGGCCTTGGCTTCGGCCAGCCGGACCGAGGACAATTGCGCATTGTCCAGCCGATGCAACATCAGCAGATTGCCGCCGGAGTCGACGATCGCAATCGATACGCCCCATTTGTTCGTGGTGGCCTCGGCCTCGGCCGCGGCCATGATCTTCTTCGCCGCCGTGATCGAGAGCGGTTCGCCGTAGGAGGTGGTGGGCGGAGCCACCTGGTGCTGCGTCATTGCATCCTCGCGTGGGAAGCGGCGCTCAAACCGCCGCGGTGACCGAACATCGGCTTGCCAGCACGGTCGTGCGCAGAAAAGCCGCGAGCGCGCTCATCTCCTCGTTGCTGAGCGACGCATAGGGCGGATACGGAGCACCGACCGGCACGCCGATGAGGTTGAGCGCGGCCTTCATGACGGGGGCGAGGCCCCGGTGCATCCATTTCGACGGAAACAGTGCGAACTGCAGCTGCAGCTCGACCGCGCGCTCGTAGTCCTTGGCCATGAAGGCGTCGATGATGTGCCGCGCGATCTCCGATCCGGGCGGAGGCATGGTGGCGCCCGACCCGCCCAGCAGCAGCGTCGCGAGCAACATCTGCATGGTCGTGAAATAGCGCGCGTGGCCCGCCCGGTCGATCTCGACGATGAGGCGCGAGACCCGCGCCAGATCGCGCGAGCTCTCCTTGATCAGCTGCACGCTCGGGAGCTTCGCCAGGGCGATGGTGTCCGCAATGGACACATCGGCGCCGGGCCCGGGGTTGAGATAGAGGGTGATGGGAAGATCGATTTCCCGCGCGACCGCCTCGAAATAGGCGATGAGGTCGGTCTGCGTGGGCGGACCCGCGAACGGGCGCAGCGGCGCCAACAGCTGCACCGCGGCAGCGCCGAGCTTTTCCGCAAGATGGGCGAGCTCGACCGCGGTCTTGAACGACGGGTGGGAAATACCAACCATGACCGGCGTGCGACCGTCGACCGACTCGATGGTGTGCTGGATCAGAGCCCTGCGCTGCTCGAGGCTGAGATAGGTGTATTCCTGGGTTTCGACGCCGGCGGCGACGACCATGGTGGCACCGCAGTCCTCGACCACGTAATCGATCTGACGCCGGAGCGCGGGCCTGTCGACCTCGAGATCGGTCGTGAAGGGAGTGAGCGGCGCAACGATCAGTCCAGGATTTACCATGTCCAATGTCCGCGCGCCGAAGCGCGCTTGCCCCTTTGCGTCAGGCCCCTTCCCGTCCGCGCATGCATGGTGCTCATGCCCAAGATCCCGGCGAGATCAGCCCTGGATTGCTGCTACATTGAGCAGCTTACGGCCTAATCTGGTGGCGTTGAACCGCGATTTTGCTCCTCGCCGGGGATCGGCGACTGGCACAGGTGCTGCATGCCTCCGGCAGGACATCCAATCCACGCGCAGTCGACATTGACGTTCTCGACCCAGTCAAGGGAGACCATCCGATGTGTGCAGGCGATGATCGCAATTGCCCGGACTTCGAGCTTCACCGCCAGAAGCTGCTCGACGATCTCGACGCCGAGCGGCGCAGCTTCCTGAAAAGTGCGTTCGTCGCCACTGGGGGCGCGGCGGCGCTGACCGCCGGCGGCATGTCGCTGGTCGCGCCGGCCACCGCCCAGACGGTCGCGCCGCGGCAGGGTCAGCCGAAGCACCACTACGTGCCGGCGACCGCCGATACCGTCCATTGGGGCTATTTCAGCAAGCTGCTCAAACCCGTGGTCGAGATCGACCCCGGCGACTACGTGACCATCGAGACGTTGACCCATCACGCCAACGACGACGCCGAGCGCATGGTCAAGGGCGACCCCGGCGCCGAGAGCGTCTATCTCTGGACCAAGGACAAGAAAGGCGTGAACCGGCGCGGCGCCGGTCCGATCGACGGCAAGCTGCTGGGACGCGGCGCCGGCGAGGGCTTCGGCGTGCACATCTGCACCGGGCCGGTCTATGTGCGCGGCGCCGAGCCCGGCGACGTCATCGAATTGCGGATCATGGACGTGAAGCCGCGCCCCTGTGCGAACCCCGCCTATGCGGGAAAATCGTTCGGCAGCAACGCGGCCGCGTGGTGGGGCTTCCATTACAAGGAGCTGATCACGGAGCCGAAGCCGCGCGAAGTCATCACCATCTACGAGATCGATGCAACCGGCCAGCGCAACTGGGCGAATGCCGTCTACAATTTCCAATGGACGCCGCAGACCGATCCGTTCGGCGTGGTGCACAAGACCATCGATTATCCGGGCGTCCCGGTCGATCACAGCACGATCAAGGAAAACCACGGCATCCTCAAGAATGTCCGCATTCCCATTCGTCCGCATTTCGGCGTGATCGGGCTTGCGCCGAAGGAAGCGGACGTCGTCGACTCCATTCCGCCCGGCTATTTCGGCGGCAACATCGACAATTGGCGCATCGGCAAGGGCGCAGCCATGTACTATCCGGTGGCGGTGCCCGGCGCCCTGTTGTCGGCCGGCGATCCGCACGCCTCCCAGGGCGATTCGGAATTGTGCGGCACGGCGATCGAGTGCTCGCTGACCGGGACCTTCCAGGTCATTCTGCACAAGAAGGCCACGCTCGAAGGCACCTCGCTCGCCGGTCTCGACTACCCGCTGCTCGAGACCCAGGACGAATGGCTGATGCACGGATTCAGCTACGCCAATTATCTGCAGGAGCTCGGCGAAAAGGCCCAGTCGACGATCTACGAGAAATCATCGGTCGATCTCGCGCTCAAGGACGCCTTCCGCAAGATGCGAGCGTTCCTGATGAACACCAAGGGCCTCAGCGAAGACGAGGCGATCTCGTTGATGTCGATCGCGGTCGATTTCGGCATTACCCAGGTCGTCGACGGGAACTGGGGCGTTCATGCCATTCTCAAGAAGAGTATTTTCGCCGGCGCCGTCGCCTGAACGCGGCATCGCCGGGACATGCGCGAATGAAGGATGCGCGCGAGCCATCCTTTATTCCCGCGCGGGCACGGGCTAGTAGCAAATCGGTATCCTGCGGCAGGGACGGCAGCGCGTCTCGCTCCGGACGCGCCATGGGTACGCGCGGCCGAAAGTCCGATATAGTGGCCCATCTATATTGGCTCGCAGTCGGGAGAAGGCAGCATGGACGTGGGTTGCGCAGTCGCTGGCAGATCATTCAGGTTCGCCAAGTCCGCAATGGTAGTGTTGATCGTCAGCGCCGCGACATGCGGCATGGCTCTGGCCGAGGAGAAACGGACGGGTGGCCCGACACCTTCGCCGGAAGGAGCCGAGGTGTATTTCTCCGATCTCAAGGACGGCGCGACCATCCCGCCCAAGGCGACCATCCGTTTTGGTTTGAAGGAGATGGGTGTGGCGCCCGCGGGCTCGGATCGCCCGAACTCGGGGCATCACCACCTGCTGATCGACACCGAGCTGCCGCCGCTCGACAAGCCCATTCCCAACGACTTCAATCATCTGCACTTTGGTACCGGCCAGACCGAAGCCCAGGTCACGCTGAAACCTGGACCGCATACCCTGCAGCTGCTGCTGGGGGACAAGGATCACATCCCGCATAATCCGCCGGTCATGTCGGCGCGCATCCGCGTGGTGGTGGCGGAGGGAGGAGCCGCGGCGACCGAGGCCGCGACGCCGCGCAAGCGCAAGCGGGTGCAGACCCACACCGCGCCGAAACGGGCGGCCGTCGAGCGCCGCAGCTATCCTCGCTATCGGTCCTACCCGTATCGCTCCTATTACGGCTATCCGCGCTACCGTCCGTATTGAGGTCGCGGCGACACCAAACGATCGATAAAGTCCGCCACGGCGCCGATCGGGTCGCCGTGGCGGCCGTTAGCGTGCTGCCTGCGGCGCGCGCAAGCGCTGGCGGTCGAGCCATTGCGCGATCACCCCGGCGATCGCCGCGCTGTTCTTCTCGATCATCATCATGTGGCCGTTGCCGCGCACGCCGACATCGGCCAGGCGGATGAGCGTGTTGGGCACGCCGGCCTGGTTCAGATAGGCGGCGGTGCAGTGATCGTAGGCGGCATGATAGGACGCCTCCGACATGATGATCACGACCGGGATGCGCTTGAGGTTCGGCAGTTGCCGCGCCGGCTCCTTCTGCAGCCAGCAGCGCACCAGATCGGGCTTGTCCGGCTTGTCCTGGCGCACAAACTCGAGCGCGCCGCCGGCGGGAACCGGCGGGTCGTAGGCAAGCGGCACGTCGGCGAGCCCGGACACCTTGGTGCGCTCGGCATCCTTGAACCAGTCGGGCGCGCCGGTGTTCTCGATGTCGTGCACAGGCGGCCCGCTCGGCTCGACCGCGACCAGCGCCTTGATCAGGTTCGGCCGCGCGTCGGCGACCGGCCAGTTGAAGGCCCCGGACTGCGAGTGGGTGAGCAGGATCGCCGGCCCGATCTTGTCGAGCAGCGCCACCAACGCATCGCGGTTGATCTCCTGCTGCTTGGGGAAGCTCACGATCGAAGGAAATTGCGAGGCATAGAACTGATCGAAGGTGGGATCGCCCGGCTTGCCGGCGCCCGGCCATTGCGTGTGCAGATGCGCCTGCGGCCATTGCTTGAAGCGCTCGGGCGCGACGAAGCGCTGCTCGACGAAATTGATGCGCGACGGCTGCACCGGCCCGTACACCTGTGACCAATACGCGGCGCGGCCGCGCGCCACCTGATCGACCACGTAGACGGCGTAGCCGCGGCGCACGAAATACTGCGCCCAGCCCTCGCGGCCGTCGGGCGTGCCGGTGAAGTTGGTGCCGGTCTGGCTGCCGCCATGCACCATCACGATCGGATAGGGATGGCTGCGCCGGGCCGGGATCATGTACTCGACATACATCTGTCCCACCACCGGGCTGCCCTCGACCGAGGTGTCGATCTTGCCGCCGACGAAGAAGTAGCTCGCGCTCGCGAGCGTGAGCGGTCCGCGTTCCTGCGCAGACGCGGAGGTCGCGCCGCAGAGCAGCGCAGCCGCGATCGCTGCCGCTCGGGCGGCGGTGGTCTTGCCAGGGCCGTGCATGCATTCCTCCCGTTTCTTGGTCAGTGCGAGACCAAGTCTAGGGCGGGCGACGGCGCAAGGCACAGGCTTTCAGCGCGGGTCAATCATGCGCGCGCCTTGCCCACGCGAGACCACGCAGGGAGACGGCGGGCGACGGGTGGGCAGCACGCTCGCTAGGCGTCCGGCTCGAAGCCGAAGCCCGAACCCTTGCGCACGATGGCGCCGAAGCCGGGAAAATCGAGATGCGCGCCGGCGACCGCGAGCTGGTCGGCGGCGACGCGATCGAACATGCGCCGGCGCGTGGCGCAGGCGGCCTGCGGATCGACGTCGTAGACCAAGCCGGTATCGGGCCGCGCGATCTGGATCGACGCAAAGTGCACGAGGTCGCCCCAGATCAGCAGGCCGTCCCGCCCGGACTGGATCAGCCAGCCGGTGTGGCCGGGCGTGTGGCCCGCGAGCAGCACCGCCGACACGCCCGGCGCGCCCTCGCCTTCACGCACCGTGCGCATGCGCTCGCGATAGGGCGCGGTGGTGACGGCCGCCTTGGCGATGTTGCGGCGGATGCGCTCGGTCTCGCCGCTCGCCTCGTCGCGATCGAGCCAGAACTTGGCCTCGGTTTCGTGCAGGACCACCTCGGCGTTGGGAAAGACCGCGGCGCCGGCGTCGTCGACGAGGCCGTTGGAGTGATCGGGGTGCAGGTGGGTGAGGAAGACGGTCGCGATCCGTTCCGGCGCCACGCCGGCGGCGCGTAGAGCGTCCGGCAGCCGGCCGAGGGTCGGCCCCATGCTGTTGCCCGAGCCGGTATCGACCAGCGCATACTTGCCCGCGCGCTCGAGCAAGA
>DASSJW010000624.1:0-3991 GCA_035690995.1 Xanthobacteraceae bacterium | reverse complement strand
TTCAAGGACATCCTCGGGTTCAACGTGCAGGCGCCCTTGACCCGCGCGTCGCTGTTCATCGCCTCGGCGCTCGCGCTCATGGCGGGGTTCGTCATCTGCCGCGTCATCGTGAGCTCGAAGTTCGGTAAGGTGCTGGTTGCCATCCGCGATGCCGAGGCGCGCACCCGCTTTCTGGGCTACCGCGTGGAAGCCTACAAACTGTTCGTTTTCACGCTGTCCGCCTGCATGGCGGGCGTCGCCGGCGCGCTCTACGTGCCGCAGGTGGGCATCATCAATCCGAGCGAATTCTCGCCCGGCAATTCCATTGAGGCGGTGATCTGGGTCGCGGTCGGCGGACGCGGTACGCTGACCGGCGCGGTGCTCGGCGCCGTCCTCGTGAACTACGGCAAGACCTATTTCACCAGCGGCTTTCTCGCCCCCTATTGGCTGTTTCTGCTCGGCGGGCTGTTCATCGCCGTGACCCTGCTGCTGCCGCGCGGGATCGTCGGCACCATCCATCACTGGTCGGGGCGCTGGCGGGAGCGGCGCGCGGCCGCCGGCAGCGGGCCCGATTCCGGCCGCGTTCCCGACGCGGCGCCGCGCCCGGCGGAGTGATCGATGGACCCTCGTACCACCACCGCACTGCTCTATCTCGATGGCGTGACCGTATCGTTCGACGGTTTTCGCGCCCTCAACAACCTGTCCTTCACCATCGAGCCCGGCGAGATGCGCGCGATCATCGGCCCCAATGGCGCCGGCAAGACCACGATGATGGACGTGGTCACCGGCAAGACCCGGCCGGACACCGGCGACGTCTATTTCGACGGATCCTACGATCTGTCGCGTCTCGATGAGACCGAGATCGCGCTGCTCGGCATCGGCCGCAAGTTCCAGAAGCCGACCGTGTTCGACATGCACACGGTCGAGGACAATATCGGCCTGGCGCTCAAGGGCGACCGGCGCGCGCGCAAGACCTTGTTCTGGCGCGAGACCAGCGAAGAGGCGAACCGGATCGATCGCATCCTTGAGATCATCAGGCTGTCGGCGGTGCGCCACCGCGTTGCCGGTTCCCTGGCGCACGGCCAGAAACAATGGCTCGAGATCGGCATGCTGCTTGCGCAAGAGCCCAAGCTCCTGCTCGTGGACGAGCCGGTCGCCGGCATGACCGACGCCGAGACCCGGCAGACCGCCGAACTCCTCAAGGAGATCAATCGCGACCGCACCGTGGTCGTCGTCGAGCACGACATGACCTTCGTGCGCGAGCTCGGGGTCAAAGTCACCTGTCTGCACGAAGGCTCGGTGCTGGCCGAGGGCACCATCGACCAGGTCTCGGAGAACGAGCGCGTGGTCGAGGTCTATCTGGGGCGCTGACACAATGCTGCAAGTGAGCGCGATCGATCTGCATTACGGCGCGGCGCAGGCGTTGCGCGGGGTGTCGCTGTCGGCCGAGCCGGGCAAGGTCACCTGTGTGCTCGGCCGCAACGGCGTCGGCAAGACGAGCCTGCTCGACGCGCTCGCCGGACAGCATCCGATCAGCAAGGGCGCCATCACCTTCGACGGTGCGGACATCACCTGGCTCAAGCCCAGCGACCGCGCGCGGCGCGGGATCGCTTACGTGCCGCAGGGGCGCGAAATCTTTCCCCTCCTTACCGTCGAGGAAAACCTCAAGACCGGCTTTGCGCCGCTCAAGCGCGAGAATCGCTCGATCCCCGACGACGTGTTCGCGCTGTTTCCGGTGCTCAACGGTATGCTGCGGCGGCGCGGCGGCGATCTTTCCGGCGGCCAGCAACAGCAGCTCGCCATCGGCCGGGCCCTGGTGATGCGGCCGCGCCTGCTCTTGCTCGACGAGCCCACCGAAGGCATCCAGCCGTCGATCATCAAGGATATCGGCCGGGCCATCGCGTATCTGCGCAATCTGGGGCAGATCGCGGTGGTGCTGGTCGAGCAATATCTCGACTTCGCGCGCGAATTGGGCGACCATTTCGCGGTGATGGACCGCGGTGCGATCGTCTATTCCTGTACCCGTGACACCATGGACGAGGCGGCGCTCAAACGTGCGATGGCGATTTGAGCGCGCGTACTCGCGCGCGGCGTCCCGGAGCGGGTGCCTCATGCATTGAACGGCACCGCGCGCAGGAGCTAGGCTGGCGATCGACGACGAAGGAAAAGGCGTGAGCACCGCGGCAGCCGACACAGCGCGCACATTCGCCGCCAACCGTGCCATCGGACGAATCGCGCTTGCCGTGCGGGCCAAGGCCGGCGTGACGCGGCGTGCGCGCGTACGCGAGGAAGGCTCGTTGCGTGTACGCTTTCCCGGCGCGGCCTCGGCTGAGCTCGAGGCGGTCATCGTCAATACCGCCGGCGGCGTGGCCGGCGGCGACCGTTTCGCACTTGACGTAACCGTCGAGCCCGGCGCGCGGCTCGTCGTCACCACCGCCGCGGCGGAAAAGGTCTACCGCACGCTCGATCCCGATGCCACCATCGACGTGACACTCACGCTCGGCGCGATGTCCTCGCTCGCTTGGCTGCCGCAGGAGACGATCCTGTTCAACCGGGCGCGGCTCAGGCGAACCATCAACATCGATCTCGCCGAGGATGCGCGGCTGCTGCTGCTGGAGGCGATCGTATTCGGCCGCGCCGGCATGGGCGAAGCGGTGGATGACGCCGGCGTGTTCGATCGCTGGCGCCTGCACCGGGGCGGGCGGCTCATTCACGCCGAGGCCATGCGTCTCGACGGCGCGGTGGCGGCCAAGCTGGCGCAGCCCGCAGTCGCCGATGGCGGCGTGGCCATGGCGACCGTGTTGATCGTGCCGGCGGACGAGGCCGTTGCCGCCGGCGTCCGTGCCCTCGCCGGCCGCTTCCGCGGCGAGGTCGGCGTATCCGCCTGGAACGGTTTCGCCGTCGTGCGGCTGTGCGCCGCCGATGGCGCCGTGCTCCGGCACGACCTCGTCGCCGTGCTCACGACCGTGCACGCAGGATCGCTGCCGCGGTTGTGGTTGAATTGACATGAGGGCAGGGACTGTCGGCGGGCCATGAACCTTACTCCGCGCGAAAAGGACAAGTTGCTGGTCGCCATGGCCGCGATGGTGGCGCGCCGGCGCTTGGAGCGCGGCGTCAAGCTCAACCATCCCGAGGCGGTGGCGCTGATCACCGATTTCATCGTCGAAGGCGCGCGCGACGGCCGGACCGTCGCCGAGCTGATGGAGGCGGGCGCGCACGTGCTCACGCGGGCACAGGTGATGGACGGCATTCCGGAAATGATCGTCGAGATCCAGGTCGAGGCGACATTTCCCGATGGGACCAAGCTGGTCACGGTACATGAGCCGATACGATGAGACGATCCTGCCCGACGTCGTCAGGCGATTCTGCGTCGTTCCGGCCCTCCGGGATGATGGTGAAGAGGAAGCGAGGCCCGCATGATTCCCGGTGAGATGTTCATCAAGGACGGCGAGATCGAACTCAATCGCGGCCGCAGGACCGCCGTGCTCACCGTGACCAATACCGGCGACCGGCCGATCCAGGTCGGCTCGCATTATCATTTCTTCGAGACCAATCCGGCGCTGAAATTTGAGCGCAAGAAAGCCCGCGGCATGCGCCTCGACATCGCCGCCGGCACCGCCGTTCGCTTCGAGCCCGGCCAGACCCGCGATGTCCAACTCGTCGCGCTTGCGGGCAAGCGCACGATCTACGGCTTCCGCGGCGACGTGATGGGCAAGCTCTAGTGAGTCCCGCGACCGTCATCCTGACGCTCTGGGTCGTTCAAGCGCTTGTGGTGCTTGCATTGATCGTGCGAGCCGCCTTCCGTCGCGAATGGGCTGCCTTCGTGGGACTGGCAGCAGGTCTTGCAATCGGCTTTGCGCCGCTGCTGGCCGGTTCGGACCCGGGCGCATCCTTGCTGCGGACGTCGATGATCCAGCTGGCGGCTTCCACGATTGTGCTGGTCATCGCCTACAGCTTGACCCGGCGATGGATCGCTCTTGCGCTGGTTGTCGTCATCTTCTGCGTTCCGATC
>DASSJW010000623.1:0-16663 GCA_035690995.1 Xanthobacteraceae bacterium | reverse complement strand
GCGTAATGCTGGTCGCAAGCGTCCTCGCCGGGGGCTTGTGGGATGCCTACGGACCGGCGGCAACCTTTCTGGCGGGCTCCGGGTTTGCCGCAATGGCGCTGATCGGCCTGATCTTTGTCCGCGACCGGGTGCGCGAGACGTCGCCTGATCCTGACGACGGTTGATGCGCCGCTCTTGCTCATCCCCGGCAGACCATTGGGTCTACTCGAGTTCGGATTCTCGAGTGCGCAAATCGGATGAATGGGGGCTTGCGTGGGCAAGACTGCGGGTGACACTTGTGAACGTGTGGTGCGCTGAATCAAATCGACTGGAAACCGCTGTAGAAGGTCACCGATGATGGCTAAAGCGAGAGTGCGTTACATCGTTTCCGACGTGGACGCCGCGGTTCGGTTCTATTGCGAGATGCTCGGTTTCCAGGTGGATATGCGGCCTGCGCCGGGCTTCGCCAGACTTTCGAACGACAATCTGCAGCTCATGCTGAACAGCCCAGGTGCAGGTGGCGCCGGGCAGGCAATGCCCGGTGGCGAGATGCCCGCGCCTGGAGGCTGGAATCGTATCCAGATCGAAGTCCCGAACCTGCAGGCGACAGTCGAGCGGTTGAAAGCTGCGGGATGTTCGTTCCGAAATGAGATCGTACAGGGCGCCGGCGGCAGGCAGATACTGGTCAATGACCCTTCCGGCAATGCCGTCGAGCTGTTCGAACCAATCTGAACGATATCGGGCGCGGCTCCGCCGAGCGTTTTCCGCGCGGCGATCATGCCGTGTTGGGGCCTGAGCAGCCGCCCGAGCATCACAGATAGGTCACCAGACCCATGAAGCCCTCGTCCTGGTGATCCTGATGGTGACAGTGGAGCAGCGTCGGCCCGGGATCATCGGCGACGAAATCGATCTCGACCGTGCTGAACCGCGTCATGTTGATGGTATCTTTCATCACGCCCGCCGTCGCCTTGTCGCCCACCTTGGTGACCTCGAAGCTGTGACGATGCAGATGGACCGGGTGGTTGTCGCCGCTCTTGTTGGTCATGGCGAGGCGATAGCGCTTCCCTTGCTCGGTCGTGAACAGCGGGTTGGTCGCGGGCCAGGACTTGCCGTTGATGGTCCAGCGGTTGTAGCCGCCCCGGCCTCCCGGCACTTTCTCGAAGATGAGATCGAGGCGTTCATCCGGCGCAGGGACCGCCCGATCCGCGCCGAAGAGGGTGTAGTCCCACGCGGATTCGGGCGGGGCCGACCATTGCGGTTCGCCGCGCTGGTTGGCGTATTCGACTACAACGCCGAGCCCCATCTTGCGGTCTTCGTCCTTGACCCCGCCGAGGATCCACACGCCCGGTCGATTCATCTCCACCACCACATCGGTACGTTCCGCAGGTGCGAGAAACAGAGTGTCGACGGCTTGCGGGGAGGGCACTGGATTTCCGTCGAGCGCGATCACCGTGAAGCGATGGCCCGGCAGTGCCAGCGTGATGTTCTGCGTCGGACTGGCATTGAGCAGCCGAAACAGCACGCGCTGGCCTTCCCGCACGCGCACGGGTTCCCCGTGCCCGAGCATCTTGTCGTTGAAGGACGCGGACGCGTACATCACCTCCAGGCCGTTGTCGGGCGGCGGACCTTTGCGAATATCCTGCATGCTGACCCAGGAGCCTTGCCAGTGGTGGGCGGCGAGCAGCACTTCCTGGTCGTAACGCGCCGGGTCGTTGGTCGGCTCGACGATGAGGAATCCGTACAGTCCGGCATAGAGACTTCGCGTCAGATCCGTTCCGGCAACGTCGTGGCTGTGGTACCAGCGCGTCCCAGCGGGCCTTGCCGCGAACGTGTAACGCTGCGTGCCGCCGCGCTCCACCATCGGCGATCCCTCTTCCATGGCGCCATCAGCCGTCGAGGGCAGGTAGAGACCATGCCAGTGGATGATGTCGTCGACGTCCGTGTCGTTGCGGATATCGATGCTGACCGGGCGGCCTTCGCGCAGGCGCAGCAGCGGGCCGGGTACCGTGCCGTTGTAAGCAAAGGTATCGATCGCCCTCCCAGGAGCGAGCTCGAGCCGCAGCGGCGCAATGCGGAGCGAGTAATCCGGTGCAGCCGCGATTTGCGTATATGCCGTTCCCAGCCCGGTCCCGAGCGCCATGCCGGTTGCACCGGCTCCAATCAGGAACCGGCGACGGTGCAGCCACGCGCTCGTGCCGGCGTGGTGGCTCGGACCGATAGTTGATGTCGTGCTCATCGAGTCGTCCTGTCCATGATGCGAATAGCGGCGGGGCCGGCAGTTACCGCCGCCATGCACTTTCGTTCTTCTGCTCGTAATCACGGAACGCCTTGATCAACCCACCCAGGACTTCCGCCGATGTTTCGAACATCGCCTTGAGCTGCGGCTCGTCGACCTTTTCGACGTCCTGGCGCAAATGGTCCATGATTTCCTTAAGGCGCGCCTGCATTTTTTGCGTGTGATGGCGGGGGTCGCGGTCGGTGGCGCTGGCCATGTCGGCCTCCATCGGTGGGAAGAAAATTCGGGCACACCCGCCACGAGGGGCTGGGGACGGCTGCACGCTGCGGGCTGTTGATTTTAACGACCCCTCGGCACGATCGGTTCCCGATGACGGCATTCGATAACGACATCCGGCCCATTGGGCCGAAAACGCTAAAGCGAGGTCTGCCGGAGCGATGGTTGGCTGCGACATCCACCAAAAGGCCGGAATTGCAGCGCTCCTGGTCGTCGCTGGCGGCGACGCTACGTCAAACTGCTTGAATGACGGTATGGTCGGCGACGCTTGTCGAAAAACGGGCCTCTTTTCATGACAGCCTCGGCTGCATCAACACGGCCTTGCCGGCGCCATGGGACAGCTGGGCCGCCAGGCACCTCTTGGCGCCGAGCCAACGTGTCTTTCTCTCCCGGTTCCCCGATCCGAGAGCGCTTTCCGGCGAGGCGGGAGCCCGTTCGCCGCAGAAAGCACGTCCAACGCAAGGACTATGGAGCGACTTATTCCAACGAATCCGAAACGGCGCCGGCGGGAGCTTTCTGATGTTGACCCGGCGCCAGTTTGCCGTTGGCTCCGCCACAATCATGGGGGCTGGCGTTCTGGGCAGCGGTCGAGCCGGAAAAGCTGACGCACTGGATTTCCATACGCCTCTGCCGATCCCGAAGCTCATCGATGCGGCGAAAGAAGGAAACTCCGTCAGGCTCAGGGCCGCATCCAGCCGACATTCCTTCTTCAATGCAAAGCCGGCACCGACCTATGGGTATTCGGCATCGCTTCTCGGCCCCGTCATTAGGCTTCGCCGCGGCTATGAGGTCGAGATGGTTGTCGAAAACATGCTCGGTTGCGATACGACCGTGCACTGGCATGGGCTTGCAGTCCCAGGCGCTTTCGATGGCGGCCCGCATCAAGTCGTTCGATCGGGTGAGAGTTGGCGCCCCGTCCTCAAGATCGACCAGCCAGCGTCGACCGCTTGGTATCACCCGCACGCGCACCACGACATCGCCCGGCAGGTTTACATGGGTCTCGCCGGGCTGATCATCGTCGACGATGGCTCGGATTCGCTTCATAACCTGCCGCGGACCTACGGCATTGATGACTTGCCTATCATTCTGCAGGACCGCTCCTTTGCTCCCGATGGGTCACTTGTCTATAGCCCGAGCCCTCTGAGCGTGACCTATGGAAGCCGGGGCGATACGATCATCGTCAACGGCGCGGTTGGCCCGGTTGCCAAAGTCCCGCGTGACTTGGTGCGGCTGCGCATTCTCGACGGCGCGAACGCGCGGAATTTCTACCTGCGCTTCAGCGACCGCCGGACGTTTCACGTCATCGCGTCCGACTCGGGTATGCTCGGCAGGCCAGTCGCGGTCAGGGAGCTTAGACTCTCGCCCGGCGAGCGTTTCGAAATCCTCGTTGACTTCGCGGATCGCCGGGCGGTGACGCTGGAGACTGGCCCGGATGAAGAGCTGGGTGCGTTCGGCGCCATGGCCGAGCGCCGCATCGATGGCGAATATGAATCTGTGATGCGGTTCGAGCCGACCGGGACGCATCCTGCCGTTAAGGACTTGCCCGCACGCCTTGTCGAACCTGCCGCGGCCGATCCGGCGCGGGCGGTCAGACGGCGGCAGTTCATTCTCGATAGCGGCATGTGCATGCCCCCCGACCAGGGAGACGAAATGCATATGGGCGCGGATCGTGTCATGTGCATAAATGGAAAATCTCACGACCCAGCGCGGATCGACGAGAACGTCGAGATCGGAACAACCGAAATATGGGAGGTGTTTTCGCTCGGCATGGCGCATCCCTTCCATATTCATGGCGCATCGTTTCGCATCCTTTCGATCAGCGACGCGCCGCCGCCCGCCCACCTCATGGGCTGGAAGGATGTCGTGCTTGTCGAAGAAAAGGCTGAACTTCTTGTCGCCTTCAATCGGCCGGCGACAGCGCAATGCCCCTTCATGTATCACTGCCACATCCTCGAGCACGAAGATGCTGGCATGATGGGACAATATGTCTGCATCTAGCTAAGACGCGCTGCAAATGCGCGGAACTTTCCGTCTCCCACGCCGGATGTCCAGTCCCGTCATGTCGATCGCATCTCTTCTGGGCACTCCGCTGGTTGCGCTCCCGCTGAGGAATCCAAATTTCGGCATCTATTCCGCGGGAAGCGCGGTGTCTCTGGTCGGAATGTGGATGCAGCGGATCGCCATCGGATGGCTGACCTGGGAAATGACGAAGTCGGGCTTATGGCTCGGAATCGTCGCCTTCGCCGATTTCTTCCCCGTGCTTCTCATTGGACCGATTGCAGGAGCCGCGGCTGACCGATGGGATCGGCTGCGTGTGGTGAAGACGAGCCAAACCATTTCGCTGGTGCAGGCCACCGCTCTGTTCGCGCTCACCGCCAGCGGTCATATCAACATCGGGCTTCTCGTCGCCCTGTCCGCCTTCCAGGGAGTCGTGGTCGCGTTCAACCAGCCCGCCCGGCTCGCCCTCGTACCGTCGCTCGTCGCGGAGCGGGACCTCGCGTCGGCGGTGGCAATCAATTCGATCGTGTTCAACCTGGCGCGCTTCATCGGTCCGATGTTTGCAGGCTTGGCGATCGTCTGGTCCGGCGTATCCGCGGCGTTCGCGGCCAATGCCTTGAGCTACGTCGTCTTCCTGCTGGCGCTGGCGCGCATCCGCGTTCCTGCGACGCTCGCCGAATCTGCCAAGCAGCGAAGCTTCTCCGCGGATATGCGGGACGGCATCCGTTACACGGCGACGCATCCGGGGATCGCCGCTCTGCTGGTCTTGCTGGTGGCGTTGGGCGTGGGCGGACGGCCGCTAAACGAGCTGCTGCCGGGATTCGCCGCCGACGTGTTCGACTCCGGGGCGGGCGGCCTCTCGATCCTCGCCTCGGCGATCGGCGGCGGTGCCATCTGCGGCGGCCTTTGGCTTGGCCACCGTGCGCGTGCGTCCGAGCTGACATGGGTCGCGCTCGGCAGTTCGAGTGCGGGCGCGCTGGCGGCGATCGTCGCGGTCGCAACGGAGCACATGTGGGTCGCCGTACCGGCTGTGGCGGTCTTCGGTTTTTGCACGTCCACGGCGGGGATCGCAATTCAGACCCTCATTCAATTGGCTGCGGACCGCAACATGCGAGGGCGCGTCATGGGCCTTTACGGCCTGATTTTCCGCGGCGCGCCCGCCATCGGCGCGCTTGCGGCGGGGCTCGCATCGGCGCATTTCGGGCTGCGGTGGCCGGTTTTCTTCGGTGCTCTCCTCGTGCTCGCGGTTTGCATCTGGACGTACCGCAGCCGCGAGCGCATCGCCGCGGCCCTGCCGAGCCAGAACTGATGCCGCGGCGTGAACCGAGGATACGTCTTCAGCTCTGCGCGGCAGGCTCGGACGAAGTCAGTCGACCCAGTCATTCACGCGGGCGCTGACGTCGGGCGGCAGGCTCAGGCCGAGCCTGGCCAGCGCCGGGCGGCGGACGCTGAGCGTGAACTGCGTCGCGCCCGAGACCGGCAGATCGGCGGGATTGGCGCCGCGCAGAATCTTGTCCACGTATTTCGCCGCGCCATGGTAGCCCTCGAAGTGACCCGGCCCGAGCGCCATCAGGCCGCCGGCCAGGACGTATTCGACGTCGGTGTAGATGGCCGGCAGGTTGCGCTTCTCCGCCTCGGCCGCCAGCGCGAAACGGCGCGAGTTGATGAAGCTGTCGACCGCATTGACGAAGGCCTTTACGCCGGACGCCGCGGCGCGATCGAAATTCGGCTCGACATCCTCAGGTCTGCGGATATCGAGCGCAACGACGTCGATGCCGAGCCCGCGGGCGTCGGAACGAATCCGCTCCACTTGCGCGGCGTTATTGGCATTGTTGCCGTTCATCACCACCGCGATCTTGTCGAGACCGGCGATCATACTCTTGAGTATCCGCAACCGCTCGCCGATCAATTGCGGTGCGTACATGGTCGTCCCGGTCACGTTCGTGCCCGGGTGATCGAGACTCTTGACGAGGCCAAGCCCCACCGGATCGTTGACGGCCAGCATGACGATGGGAATGCTGCTGGTTGCCTTGGCGGCCGCGACCGCCGCCGGCGCGTTCGCCGCCAGGATGATGTTCACCTTGCGGCCCACGAATTCCGCCATCACGGCGTGATAGTCCGCGTCGAGAACGCCTTCGCGATAGTCGATCCTGATGTTCTTGCCCTCGACGTATCCGAGCTCGGTCAATCCCTGTTTGAACACGTCGAGCCGCTTGGGATTCGCGCTTTTGGCAGCCGCGTAGCCCAGGCTCGGCGGCGATTGAGCGGCGCCGTCCGCAACGGGCCAGAGCGAAAAGAGCGCCAGGGCGAGGAGGCCCCCGCGCATTCCCGATCGGCAACGAGCGATGATCGCCATGATCCGGCTCCCGGGTCCGAGGACGTTGGCAACGGCACTATCCCGCGAACGTACCAGCGGCGGGACGCCGTCGTGTTCAAAAGATCCAGTCAGTCGACAGCGAGGTTCGCGGCCTTGATCGCGGTCGCCCATTTCGCGATCTCGTTCTTGAGGAAGGCTTGCAGATAATCCGGCGACCGCCGCTCGGGCGCGACCAGGTCGGCGCCGATGTCCTTGAGCCGCGCCTGCACAGCCGGGGTCTCCATCGTTGCCATGATGGCCGCGTGCAGGGAGCGGACGATGGGCTCGGGCGTGCCTTTCGGGAGAAAGATGGCGAACCATGTGCTGGCGGTGAAGTCGGTCAGGCCCTGCTCCGCGGCGCTGGCGAGAGTTGGCAGGATCGGCGCGCGGTTCCTGCTGAGGATGGCGATGGCCTTCACGCTCTTCTTCTCGATCCGCGGGATGGCGATCGTCACCACCGGACAGAAGTAGTCGATGCGGCCATCGACCAGATCGCGTAGGGCAGGTGCGCCGCCGTCATAGGGCACGTGCCTGGCCTTGATGCCGATCGCAGTGTCGAGCAGCGCGCACACGAGGTGGGTCGCCGATCCCGCGCCGGCCGAACCATATTGCATCTTCGTCCCGTTCGCCTTGGCGTAGGCGATGAACTCCCGCAGGCCCTCGGCCGGCAAATCCTTGCGCGCAATGAGCGCGAAGGGTTGCTCCGCGATCAGCGCCACCGGTGTGAAATCGGCCAGGGAATCATAGAGCGGTGTCTTGCGCGCAACCTGGCTCACGGCATGGGTGGCGGAGGTGCCGAGCGCGATCCGATAACCATCGGGGGCGGCCTTCGCCACGCGCGACGTGCCGCTCATGCCGCCGGCGCCGGCGATGTTCTCGACGTTTACGGGTTGGCGCAAAAGCCCGGACAGGCGGGCGGCGACGATGCGGCCCAGGATGTCGTCCGATCCTCCGGCGGGAAACGCCACCACCAAGGTCACCGGCCGGCTCGGCCAGTCCTGCGCCCATGCCGGCCCGATGCACGCGAAGCCTGCGGCGAGCGCCATGGCGAGGAGCAGCCGCAGCTTTGTCATCGAAGCCTCCCTGGCCGGACCCCTCGACGAACGGCAGCATAACCATGCTTGCCGGGCCCGGTAAGGGCCGTGGAATGGCCGTTCCCGGCACGCCTCGACCTTGGCGGGCGCGCTGAGCGAGCGGCTTCGCGGGTCCCGTGAAGCATCCACGAAACATGTTTGAAGCCATTTTGCTGCGCGACGAAACCAGATTCCCGGCGGCGGTCATGAACACGGCCCCTCGACGGCGAGACCAACCGACGTAAGCCGACATTGGGCCACCGGCCCGCATCCGTCCGCATCCGCCCGCAGTCGCAGGGAGGCGCACGTCATGGTTCAGGACATCGTCAACGTGAGCGGTCAAGAGAACGGTCAACAGCTGAGCTATTCCACTGGCGGCATTCCTGGCTCCGCTGATCACGCCGCCGTTCATCGCGCGTTTCAGGCGGCCGACCATGAAAGCCTCATTCGAGCTGCAGTGGAAGCCAGCCCCAACAAGATCGCCATCGTTGCTGTCAAAGGGCCGTACGATCATCCCGGATGGCATGCGAGCGATCTTGATCCCGCGGGATTTGATCACGTCGCCGTTGCCTATTACGACGCTCGGACCCAGAGCTATAAGCTGGCGGAGATGGTCCCCAGCGCGACCTTGACCGAGACCGGCAAGGAGGTCATCGCCAACACGGGGTCGCCCACGCTTGGAGCGATGCTCGGGAGCGAGAACAAGCCGGGCGACATCGCCAAGCTATCTTGGGATTACGCGGATGTCGCGGCGGTTCCGGTGAATCTCGGTCCGGAGCAGGGCGGCGAATTTCTCAAGGCCGTGCTGGAAAAGACCGCTCCCGGAAATACATATTCCTTCGTGGCGGCCAAGTTCTTTGGGGGCGAGACTTGCGCATCCTCCATCGCCCAGGCCATTCGCGATACCCTTGATCCGCATTTCGGCGATTCGAATTTCCCTTCCCTGGAAGGCTTGGCCGACTATCTGCACGACAATTTCAAGCTGGACGTCGGGCTGCTCGCATTCGCCTCCTTCAACGATCTGCTGCCGAGCGCAATCCTGAAGTACTTTGCCGACAAGAGCGGCGTGATCTACCAATCCCAGTCCTTCGTGACCGGAACCTATTTCGGCGACGGCCCGGATCACTTCACCATCGCCGACGGCCACGCCGGCGCTGGCAATCCTATCGCGCTTGCCGGAGGGACTTGGGCTTCCGGCCCGCCGCTCGGCTCATCCGGCATTTTCGAAGCCGATGGCATCGATTATGCGGCTTTTCTCGGTGGCCCGAACGGGAGCACGCACGCCATGGACGTCGTTTGGCATGACTATGCCGCACCGTACGGGGCCTTCGCGTCCCTGGCCCCGTCGTTCCCTTCGGCGTTCGACGCTACTCACGCTGCAGGCGCGGTCGCGCACCAGGAGCTCGATCTTCATCCGGCCGAATATTTTCTTGTCTGACGGGCGCGGGTGGGGCGATCCGATCGCCGGCAGCGTCGCACCAGAACTTTTCAGGTTCCCCCCGATTGCTCGATATCCGCACGCAGGCCGGCGGACGCGTTTTCGCCGGCGGCGATGGCGCGAAGACGAAATTCCTTCGCCCGCTCAGGCAGATTGAGCAGCTCATAGGCATCGCGGATGGTGTCGAGCACCACCGCGTCATTTGGCCTGATCTCGAGAGCCTTCGCCAGCTTCTCCTCGATCGTGTTCGCGATGTCGCCCGCAGCTCCCTGCCGATGCTGTTGGGCCAGCGTGGCGCCGAGCTGGGCATAGGACCACGCGTGCCGCGGGTAGATCGCGATCGCGCGCTCGAAAGCCGGGATCGCTTGATCGAACTTGCCGGCGCCGCGCAACGCCAGACCGAGGTTGTACTGGTAGTTCGACCATCGCGGGGAGACTTTGATCGCCATCGTGAACTTCTCGATCGCCGCGTCCCACTGGCGCTGTTCGAGATACATGAGGCCGAATTGGTTGTAGCCGTTCGGAGCGTTGGGGTCGGCCGCGATGGCCTTTTCGAACAATTCTCTCGCCTCGTCGGTGCGCCCGGAATCGCGCAGGGCCATGCCCCAGTATGTGAAGGCATGGGGCGATGGCTTGAGCTCGGCCGCACGCTGGAACATCGGAACCGCGTCCGGGTTCTGGCCAAACTGGAGCAGCAGCGCGCCTACGCGCGTGAACGTTTGCGCGGACGGACAGATCTCGGTCGCGAGCTGATAGCTCAAGTTTGCTTCCTCGGGAGCGCGACGGCTGTAGAAGATATTGCCCTGGCTCAGATAGGCATAGACGAACATGGGATTGGCTTTGACGCTCAGCTTGAAGTATTGCAGCGCGTCGTCGTATCGCGCGGCCTCCCATCGGGCCATCGAGCGCAGCGCATTGCCGGCCGTGGCATAGCCGATCGCCGATCCGCGCGCGCCCTTGCCGCCGGCCTCTTCGATCTGAATGCCCTGGAGCGCGACCTCCCGCGCGTCCTTGTAGTGCCGATAGGCGGCGTCCTTGTCCTGTTGCTGCAGCAGGTCGCCTTTGTCGATCAGGGCGACGCCGAGATTGTAGAGGCCGGGCGCGAACTGCGGATAGCGTCGCCTCAGGTCCCTGAAGCTGGCGATGGCGTCGTCGTATCCCTTCTGTGCGCGGGCTTCGTCGTGGCGGAAACGGGCGTGCGAAACCATGCCCAGCAGGTTCAATGCCCACTCTTCGTCGTCCTTGGTGCCGCGGACGAGATATGCACGCGCGATCCGCAGGGCGTTTTCGTAGTCGCGCTTGTAGTAGCTGTAGTAGCCGGCGTTGAGCGGATCGAAACGCTCGACCAGCTTCAAGGCTCCCTCCTCGAACAGCGTCGTAAGCCTGTCGGTGGCTTCGCCTTCGTGCTGCACGAGGCCCTTGTCGCTGACGCGCAACCGGATCGAATATTTCGTCGCGGCCGGCTTTTCGTCCTTGCCCACGGTCGCCGCCGGCTTCTCGGCGATGATCTCGCCGGAGATCTTGGTGTCCGTCAGCCCGAACAGCTCACGCACGTAGAAGATCATCGTGTTGAGGGATATGCCGCCGACGGACACGTCGTATTTCGCCGACGAATCGTCGCCCGACAGGACAACCGCCTCAAGGGCGCTCGCGGCGTGGGTCTGGCCCGGCCCTTCGAAGTCGGCGGAATCGGGACGCGACGGATCGGCCTCCGACAGCGCATAGATGCCGACCTGTTTGGTCATGGCGGCGACGCGGTTGATGTCCGAAACCGCGTCGATGATGCGCTGCCCCACCGTGGCCGAGGTGTAGCCATTGGCTTCGAGATCCTTGGGTACGCTGATCGCGTCCACCACGTAGACCTGCTTCAGCGCGGCCTTTATCACGACGCCGGAGCCCAGCAGGCTGAAAATCAGGATGAGGCCGTTGAGAACCAGCTTGCGCGGCCCTTCGAGCGACAAGCACCACTCTGGTAACCGCTCGCGGATTGAGCCTGGCGTCGCCATCGCTTTATCTCCTCCTCGAGAGAGAACAGCTTGTGCTTCGGGCCCCCCGGGAACTGAAAGGAGGGCCGACACTCTTTTTCTGGATTTACCGCAAGCTAGCCTTTCCCCGACGCCGCCGAAGTGACGGTGATCACACATCGCGCGATTGCTGCGTCCCGGGGGGCTGGGGCGGCGATGCTCCGGCGCGGTGGTGATCCCGGTCGCCGGCGGTGCGATTCGACCGTTGACACCGAATGGACCGCGGCTTCTACTCCTCGGCGTCACAGCCCGCTTCTGCACGACGGACCGTCGAGGTGTAGCAGATGGCATCGGACATCTTCGCAAAGATCGGGGACATCAAGGGCGAGTCGCTCGACGACAAGCACAAGGACGAAATCGAGGTGCTGTCGTTCTCCTGGGGCGTCACGAATACCGGGAGTGCCGGGACCGGGGGTGGTGGCGGCGCCGGCCGGGCGACCTTCCAGGATCTGTCCATCGTTCACAACATCGACAAGGCCTCGCCGAGGCTGCTGCAGGCGTGCGCCACCGGCGCGCATTTCAAGGATGCCACCATCACCCATCGCAAGGCGGGCAAGGGCCAGCAGGAGTATCTCGTCGTCAAGCTGAACGACGTCCTCATTACCGGCGTCGTGCACGGCGGCACCAGTGGCGCCGCGGCATCGGAGACCGTCAGTCTCGTGTTCGCCAAGGTCGACTTCGAGTACAAACCGCAGAAGGCCGACGGCTCCCTCGACGCGGGGATTCATTTCAAGTTCGACATCAAGAGCAGCAAGGTCGGCTAGAGCGGCGTTCGGCGCCGGGCCGGGGAGCTGACGGGACAGGCTCATGGAGCCGTCGGAATCATCGACGCGTGCGTTGACGCTCGAGGAGGCGGTCTCGTTCGCGATCATTCTGCAGAAGAACGAGCAGCTCGCCGAGGCGCACGAGCTGTTCCGCCGGATCCTCGAGACCGCGCCCGACCATCCTCGTGCCTTGCATTACGCCGGCGTGCTCGCGCACCAGCAGGGGCGCAGCGACGAAGCCCTTGCGCTGATCGAGCGCAGCCTCGCGCTCGCGCCCGAACAAGCGGACTGGTACAGCAATCGCGGCATCGTCTTGCAATCGGACGGCAGGCTGGAGCCCGCGATCGACTCGTACCGGCGTGCGATCGCGATCGATCCGGGTCACGCAAACGCCCACAACAACCTGGGTGTTTTGTTGCGGGCGACCGGACGGCCGGTCGAAGCGGAGGCCGCGTATCGCGAAGCCATCCGTCTGAACCCCGAACATATCGACGCCTACACCAATCTGGGCATTCTGCTCAACGCCTTGAAGCGCACCGAAGAAGCCGCCGCGTGCTACTGCAAGGTGATCACGCTGCGACCGAAATATCGCGAAGCGCGCAAGCTTCTGGCGCTGGCGCATTGCACCTTGGGCGAGATCGGCAAGGCGGCGCAGATCTTCGAGCAGTGGCTCGCGGAAGAGCCGGAGGATCCGATTGCGCGGCACATGCTGGCGGCGTGCACGGGCCGGGATGTGCCGGAACGCGCATCAGACGGCTTCGTGGAGGCGACCTTCGATGGTTTTTCCGCCAGCTTCGAAGCGAAGCTGGCGGTCCTGTCGTATCGTGCACCGGCGCTCGTCGCGGCCATGCTGGAGGACGCGGGCCTCGCGCCGTCGCGGCGTCTCGATGTGCTGGACGCGGGTTGCGGAACGGGGCTTTGCGGCGCGGCCGTCGCGCCTTTTGCGCGGCGGTTGGTCGGGGTGGACCTGTCCGAGGGGATGCTGGCGCATGCCAGGCGCAAGAACGTCTACCACGCGCTGATCAAAGCCGAGCTGGCGCAGTACGTGGGAGCCAGCAGCGAAACCTTCGACCTGATCGTGTCGGCCGATACGCTGGTCTATTTCGGCGATCTCACGCGCGTCATCGCGTCGTTCGCGCGCGCGCTTCGCCCGCATGGACTGCTCGTGTTCACGCTCGAGCACGCGGTGGGGGACAATGACGGTGCCGGCTACCGGCTGCAGGCGCACGGCCGTTACAGTCATGCCCGCGCCTATGTCGAGCGGCTGCTGACGTCTGCGGCGCTGCAATCCAAGATCATCGAGGCCGAATTGCGCATGGAGGCTGGCGCACCGGTGCCGGGGATGGTGGTTCGCGCGGAGAAGGCGTGAGCGTTGACGTGGCAACTTTGCGCGGGCAGGACAGGCAAGCTGATTCAGGCAAGCCGATTATTGACCGCATCCCTCCCAGAACCGGTCATCGCAGGCCGCAAGCACGAAGTCTCGCGTCACTGCCAGCAATCGGCGCACCCCGCTCACAATCTGGCTCATGCAATCGCCCCCCGGGCCATGTCGACAGCGAACAAACGCACCACGTCACCCCCGGTTCCGACCGCGGCTGCGCAAATCATCGACCTGTGGCCCCTAAGCCACAGCCGAGATCTCATGCACAGGTCAAGCCCGCGTATGACAACTTCATGAGGTCAGCCCAGGTAGGCAAACGACCTAGTCATTGCATCCGAGCCGCTCCTCGGCCTGCACGATTTCGGCGATACGGCTGCGGGCCGAGCGCGACAGTGGGACCGCGCTCTCGCTGTCGAAGCGGCAGCCGGCATTGCCGAAATACTTGATCGCGCGCGGCGTCTTGAAGCAATAGCCGGCGGCCTTGTAGTACCGGTTGCGCTCGGCCCATAGCTGCTGACAGCTTTGCGCATGCGACAGGGACACCGTGGTGGCCAGGGTTGCGGTGGCCAATAGCATCGTGACGGCCGTGGACAGCAGACGCATCGTCGCCTCCATTGAATTTGAGAGCTTCTATTCGTCGCAGAAAGTTCGCCGTTGACCGGTCTGCCGGTGCGCATAGACGGCACACGACCCTTCGCCCCTGACCAGTCGCCAGAACCGCTGGTCCGGGGAGGTGGAGGTGGATCGGTCGATGACGGGCCGCGTGGCACAATTCAGCTTCAGCGTCCTTCCATCGGAGGAAAAGTCGCACCGCCGGGTTTGAGCTTGCGCATTCGCGGCGAGAAGCATGGTGCCGACTGCTAGAGCGGCGAGAGAGATGGGGCAGTGGGGGATTGGTCGCATCGTCGTCTCCATGATCGACGGTCGATGCTTCCTTGCATGACTCAGTCCGGGTGCCGCGACTGTGAACTAGCTCACCGAGGCGGGTATTGTTCTGATCCACTGTTGCCGACCTGCCGGTCTGCCCTGGCGACTGTTCTACTTGGCGGTCATGAGCAGCTCTGGCCGGTACTCGAAATGCATGGTGTCGTAGTGATACCACTTGCCGCCCCAGATGAAGCCATGCGTCTCGAACACGCGCACGATCTCCCATGGGATCTCGTTCCTGTAGGCGATGCGGCCGTTCGCGTCGGGTTTTGACCATTGCCAGTAATGGGAATGAGCTGCGGCGATGTCGATGGCGATGCCGAAGCCATGCGCGCTTGGGCGGTTCGTTCCCGCGATCGGCCGGCAGTTGTAGCTCCCTTGCAGCGGTCTCAGGTACTCCAGGAACCTGCCCGGCAGCCGATCCAGTTCGTCCGAGACTTTCTGCAACGCCGCCGCCGCGCCATTGATCTTCGCGAACTTGACGGTTTTGCCGTATTTGCTGCGCAGCCAGACGACGGTGGCGGCGTCCGCGGCGAGATTGGACCTCTGGCAGTCTCCGTACATCTTGACGAACAAGGGCGTGTATCTGATCCGGCCCGGGTCGAAATTCACGGCGGGCGCGAGGCCCTTGTCCCCTGCGGGATAGGTCATCGCGAACATGTCTTTGATATCGGGATCGTCGAGCATCGCCTCGAATGTCTTGGCAGGCTTGCCGTCATCGATGCGCTGGCGCGTGCCGTCCTTCCAGACGAGGTCATTGCCGTCGACGCGGTCGAGGAAATCCGGATAGGCCTTGACCAGCGTCGCGAGAGCAACTGCGCGCGGCGCCTCGAGCGCGCCGGCTTGGGCTATTCCAAGGACCAGCCCGCTGATCATGACCAAAGACGTGAACGGCACCCCGCGCACACGAGCACACTCGCGCTGCCGGATTGCCGCGCGGCTGCGGGTCTCAATCGTCATGCGCACTGCACTGCCTGGCTTTGGCAGGTCAAGCGCAGGGACGTTGGAGCGGTTTGCGCGTCCGGCAAATCTGGACCGCTCTAGAGTCTGCGGCATGCGCCGCCCACTTTCTTGATCTGCGCGATCAAGCCGGCCGACGACGTGACGATGCCGGTGATCTTGCCGCGCGCGAGCGCAAACGGCGCGCTGCTCTGGTCGTAACCGCGGACCGGCTCCGCCCCGAGCGAGCCGGCGAACTTGCACCCGGCATCGGAATAGCAAGCGACCGAATCGCCCTTCTCCGGCTTCTGCCCGCCATGGGTGCAGAGCTGCTCGCCGTTCGCCGCCGCCGCCGCCGGACCTGCGAGCGTGACCGCGACCAGCAACGCTGTCGCCAGCGGTCCGTTCACTTGCAACGGCGTCTGTTTGATCGTCACCGGGCGCCGCGTTGCGACGCGATGCGCCAAGCTGGCGGTATCATTAGTGTTATTCGTGCGCATCTCGGTTCCTCCAAATGACAGATCGACAAAGGGTTCGAGGCGCGCTGTCTCGCGAGACTCGGAACGCTCCCAGGCGATTTCACTTGCTCGTGCGTGGTTCGAAGGAACGATTGAGCGGCAATTTTACCACCATCGCCGAGTGCGTCCAGGACGGCGCCGAGGTTAAGCCAACAAGGATCTGCGGCGTCGTGCCGGAAACGGACCCGCGCACTGCAGCACAACCGATGGCAGCGGCTGCGATCAGGGATCGCGATACCGCCGCGCCGCGGCAACGCCCCTTCCGCCGCTTCCGCACGGACCGTCGCGCGCCCGGTGGAACCATCGCGCGTTCGATGCATTGGTCTGTATGCGGACTTGTCGGGGGTTTGCACAAAGTTCCGGACGTGGTGCGGTCGCCGGCTTGGCCGGGGCGATCCTGGGCGGCGCCATTCTCTGCTTCGCGGCCGGCGCCGCGTCGGCCCAAAGCTCCCAGAAACAGTCCCCTCTGAAACAATCATCTGTGAAACAAGCGTCTCCGAAGCAGGGGGCATTGAAACACGTCTCGCCGAAGCAGGAATTGCCCAAGCAAGAGTCGCTGAAGCAAGTGTCGCTGAAGCAAGCGTCACGGAAACAAGCGCCGGCGAAACCGGAACTGCTCAAACCGGAGCCGCTGAAGGAAGAGTCGTCGAAACATGAGCCGTTGAAGCTCGCCGGCAGCCAGATCGAGCCGGTCAAATGGAGCGAGCTTTCCGGCTGGGCGTCCGATGATCATCTCGCCGCCTTTGCCGCCTAC
>DASSJW010000622.1:0-2775 GCA_035690995.1 Xanthobacteraceae bacterium | reverse complement strand
GTGACCGAAGGCTGCAATGTGATCGTGGTCGGCGGATACGGCGACGCCGACCGACAGGCGGAAGACAAGTCCACCGATCTCGCGCTGTTGCGCATCTACGGCGCGCCCGATCTCGTGCCCGCAACATTCGGCGGCGACGCTCCGAAGGGTCCCGATCTCACGCTCGTCGGCATCGCCGACCCTCAAAGCCAGGGCGGTGGCAGCGCCATATCCGCCGTGGCGGCGAAGGCCAGAGGCGAGACGGTAGAACCGGCGCCGCAACCCGGCTTTTCCGGCGGTGCCGCGCTCGACGGCCAGGGCCGTCTCGTCGGCATGGTGGAACTCAAGACCGCCGTGGTCGCCAATGTCGGCGCGGCAGGTGCGCAGCCGCAGGCGACGTTCGTGCCAGCCTCCACCATCCGCGCCTTCCTCGAGGCGCAGAAACTCGCGAGCGCGGCGACGAACCGACCCGGCGTCGATGCCGCCAAGTCTTCGCTGGTGCGGGTGATCTGCGTGCGCAAATAAGATGCAGCGCGCACGAATCATTCATTGCGGAACTTGGCCGGACGCTTTTCGATGAAGGCGGTCATACCTTCCTTCTGATCCTTGGTGGCGAACAGCGCGTGGAACACCCGGCGCTCGAAGCGCACGCCCTCGGCAAGTGTCGTCTCGAAGCTGCGATTGACCGCCTCCTTCGCCGCCAGCACCGACGGCAGCGACATCGAGGCAATCGCTTCGGCGGCCTTCATCGCCTCCTCCATCAGACCGGCGACCGGCACCACACGCGCGACGAGTCCCGAGCGCTCAGCCTCCACCGCATCCATCATGCGCCCGGTCAGGATCAGGTCCATGGCCTTTGCCTTGCCGACAGCGCGGGTGAGACGCTGCGTCCCGCCAATGCCCGGGATAACGCCGAGCTTGATCTCGGGCTGGCCGAACTTGGCATTGTCGGCGGCGATGATGAAATCGCACATCATGGCAAGTTCGCAGCCGCCGCCAAGGGCAAAGCCCGCGACTGCGGCAACGATCGGCTTACGCACACGGGCAAGCCGTTCGTAATCGGCGGCGTAGTCGATGCTGAAAATATCGATATACGACTTGTCCGCCATCTCCTTGATATCCGCGCCGGCGGCGAACGCCTTGTCGGAGCCGGCGATCAGAATGCACCCAATGCCGGCATCCGCATCCATTGCTTCGACCGCGGCAAGGAGCTCATCCTTGAGCGCGAGATTGAGCGCATTCAACGCTTGCGGCCGGTTGAGGCGGATGACGCCGACCCGGCCGCGGGTTTCGACAATGATGGTTTCCGTGCTCATGGCTGTCCTTGGAATTGTCGGTCCGTCAGGCATGCTGGCACGGCATATCTGGAACGGAAAGTACGTGTAAGATAGGCGCACGGTATCGACGTCAAGCCAGACAAGACTGGGCGAGAACAAGGCTTGAACGGGGGAGGATGATGTTCGCAACGAGATCGTGACCAACGAGACGCTGGTGAACGCTGCGGGACTCGCGGCGAAGTGAGTGCTTTCCATCATCAGATGCACGACATAGGGAGAACGCAAATGCCGCGGTGCGAACAGGAGCGCCGACCCATCCGTACACAATGGCCGCGCTCGCGACTGCGGTGGCTGGGCTGATCGCCGTGGCAATCGGCGTGGCACGGGCTGCCGACGATCCGCCCTATGCGCTGGCGCGCGAGGGTTTCTTCTACGTCGGCGGCAAGCCCACCGTCATCAACGGCCGCAGCTACATGGCCGGTCAGATGTACGTCGACGTCCGCATCCCGGCGAAGCAGACCCAGCCTTATCCCATCATCATGGTCCACGGCGGCACCCGCTCCGCCACCACCTATTTCGGCACGCCCGACGGCCGTGAAGGCTGGGCGCAGTATTTCGTGCGCCAAGGCTACGCCGTCTACGTCGTCGATCAGCCCGGACGCGGCCGCTCCGGCTATCTGGCCGAAGCCTATGGGCCGTGGAAAGTGCCGGACGGCGACGGCGGCCAGCGCCGCTACCTCTCGCAAGCCAAGTACAAATTGTGGCCGCAGGCGCATCTGCACACGCAATGGCCGGGCAGCGGCGCCCCTGACGATGCCATCACGCTGCAGATGATCTCAGGCTACCTGCCGGAGATCGAGGATTTCACCAAGCAGCAATTTCTCAACCGTGACGCATTGGTGGCGCTGATCGACCGGATCGGGCCGGCGATCCTCATGGTGCACTCGCAAGCCGGCGCGTTCGGTTGGCCGGTCGCGGATGCGCGGCCGGATCAGGTCAAAGCCATCCTCGCGGTGGAGCCAAACGGACCGCCGTTCTATCAAGTCGACTTCATCGGCGCGCCCGACTACTTCAAGCAAGGCCCGCTGGCGCTTCCCTATGGGCTGAGCGCGGTGCCGCTGACCTATTCTCCCGCCGTCGCCGACGCCAAGGAGCTCGTCGTCGTGCAACAGGAGCATGCCGACGGGCCCGATCTCGTGCGCTGCCATCTGCAGAAAGAACCGGCGCGCAAGCTCGCCAATCTGAAAATGCCGATCCTGGTGGTGATGTCGGAGGCGTCGTATCACGCGCCCTACGACCACTGCACCGTGAAGTATCTGCGCCAGGCGGGGGCAGACCCGACCTTCATGCGGCTCGCCGCCCTCGGCATCAAGGGCAACAGCCACGTGATGATGAACGAGAAGAACAACAAGGAGATCGCAGCGGTGATTGCGCAATGGCTCGGGAAAACGTTGCCGGCAAAAGAATAGGAACGGCGGACTACTTCTGGCACACCGGGCAGAAGAACGTCGATCTGCCC
>DASSJW010000621.1:0-5582 GCA_035690995.1 Xanthobacteraceae bacterium | reverse complement strand
GCACCTCGAGCATCAAAACAATTCCGTCACGTCTACCGTAGCCCGCCTCCGTCGTGGGGCCGCTGCGTGGGGACATGCTGTGTCTGAGCCCGCCGATGGACCCTTGGGTGCGTCGCAACGGTCTCGCTCGGCCGCGCAGTCCCATGGCGTGCATTCCGGAGCTTCGGACGGCGGTGACCTCACGCGAGAGCCTGGCCAGGACGCGACGTTACGCGGACGACGCGGCTCATGGAGGGCGCCTGCGCGAGGGTCATCGCTGCTGGTATGGCGCCCGCACGGACAAGATCAATGCGCGGCGGCGCAGATCGGCGGACGATCCCGCACCGAGGATAAAGCATCATGCCCATGGCTCAACATACAGCCGCAGGTACCAGCTCAAGTACTGCTACGGCATGTCGCTCACGGATTACGACGTCCTGTTTAGGCGCCAGCGCGGCGCCTGCGCCATCTGCAAGCGGCGATCCGCCCGCACGCTGTGCGTCGATCACTGCCACGCGACCGGCAAGGTGCGCGGGCTGCTCTGCAGCAAGTGCAATCTCGGCATCGGTCAGCTCGAGGACAACCCGATCCTGGTGCGGGCGGCGAGCGCTTATCTCGAGGCCTCGCTTGGCGCCTCTATTGGCAACTCATTTGGCAGCCCTCGTGGCGGCTCTCTTGGCGATGAGCGCCGCCGCAACGCCCGATCAAACCAGGCGAAACGTCCTCTAGCCGCCCATCTCCGCAATGCTCCGGCGCAAGCCGGCGATCAGCTGCTGGCTATGGGTGAGATGTTTCTCCTCGGCGTCCAGGATGCGCCTGAACCCGCGCTTCTTCAGCGCCAGCACGTCGATCTGGCCGGCACTGGGCTCGATTCCGGCCGCGTCGCAGACGATGTCGATCAGCCGGTCAAGCGCATGGAGGCGGCCGAGAAGGTAGTCGTTCTCGCGATAGGCGCGGGAGAAGAACGCGGCGAAATGACCAAAGCCGGCGCCCTTCAGGCTTTCGCTTCCGTCGAAGCCCTTGAGGGCGCGGGCGTCCTGCGGGCTGATGCGATCGATCAGGATCTCGTTGAGCTCGCCGAAGGGACGCGCGCTCATGATCGGAAACGTCAGCACGTCCCAGAAGGGAAAGCCCAGGTAGTTGATCAGCACTTCCCGTCGCGCCTCCGGATGCCATTTGGCCGGGTCGAGCGAGGCCAGCAGGTCGTCGAGCTCGCGCGTCTTGGCGTCGAGATCGATCTCGGTCGCCAGTTGCTCGATCACCTTGTCGAGCTTGTCGGCGTGCTCCTCCACAAACTGGCTTGCATAGGCAACAAGGTGCTTTACCTCTGCCGACGACGGTGCGGCGGGAAAAATCTCGGCCACCATGGCGCGCAGCTCGCGGCTGTAGAAGGCGGCGCTCTCCCGACGGCGCAGCCCGTCGAGGCGGACATAGAATTCGCGCTTGAGCCGGTCGATCACGATCGGTTCGAAACCCGCGAAGTGCTCCTGCCCGAGCAACTGGTAGAGCCGGTTCTGCCCCTCGATCAGGAACTGCAGCCGGCGCTCGCGGTACTTCACGTCGAAGGCAAGGAGATATCCCACCCAGGGCGGAAGGCGGCCAGCGGTCTGGGCTTCGAATTCGAGCGCCTCGCTGTCCGCGCGCGCATAAACGATGCCCTTGCGCACCGCCCAGGCGTCGATGATCTCGGCCACCACGCGCGAGAGCGGGGACTGCGCCGGCACGCCCCGCAGCTTGACGATCAGCTCCGCCCCGAAGGCGCGGACGGACGCGAGTTTGAGCCGCACATAGGCCTGGTAGGCAAAGCCGGCATCGCGCGCGACGTGCGCGTTGACCTGCTCGCGCCAGCCGCGCAGCTCGTCGGTCGAGATCGTGCGCTCGAAGATGGTGGCGGTCACAACGTTCGTCACCAGTTCACCGACCTGGGGCCGCGCGCTGTCGATGATGGCGCGCAGCCGCCGCACCTGGTCGTTGAACTCGACCACGCGGGCGAGGTCATCCGTCACCGGCTGCGAGCTCGGGATATCGGACAGCGCGCCGCGCAGGGTCGCGAAGAAGCCGGGGACGTTGTCCCTGCGCAGCAGCACCGCGGGCGCCGGATGCGGGTCGATATAGACCAGACGCCGATCGACTTCGCGATACGCCGGCCGGCCATGGATCGCCGAGATGGCCTGCAGGAACGGCCGGTTGTTGAGCACCGACCCGTCGAGGAACGCTGCGGTGGCGGGATCGGTGCCGGCGCGCAGGTGATCCGGAAAGCTTTTGGCGATGAACTCGGCGCGGCGCGGCCAGCTCGCCTGCCGTTGCGCCACCACCTCGTCCATTTCCACGATCCGGGCCGGCGGAAATGCGCCCGGAAACGAGGACGTGGCGCGGGCCGCAAAGGCGAGGCCCGGGGCGTTGTCGAGCTCGAAGTCGCTCTCCACCTCGCCGTTCGAGTGCCGGCGATAGGCGAAGTGCAGGACGTGATGGTGCTCGATTTCATGAATGAGCGGCGGATCGTGGATCTGCACCAGTTCCTCGTAGCCGTAAAAATCGGTGAGCGTGACGAACAGATCGAGCATCTGGCCGGAGGGAAGCAGCGAGGCCGTGGGGTCCTTCGCCGCACCCATGGATGTCACCGCGTCATACATCAGGCCGGCCATCACGTGCCCGTCGAGCGGCGGTTGAAACCAGCGCGAACGCACGAACAGCGACAATTTCTGCCGCACCTCCATGTCCGTGATGGTGCGGAACCGGCCGGTCGCGCCGGCGGCCCAGAACAGCGGCTGCAGGAACCACTTGCTCCAGCGGCGGGCACGTGCCGCGGGCGAGAGCAGCACGTCCACATCGGCGTTCTTGAGCCACAGATCGCGCAACGCCTCCATCGGCAGATCGTGGCTCAAGGCACGCGCCAGCATCGTGCCGTTGATGCCACCGGCGGAAGCGCCGGCGATGATGTCCACGATCACGCGCAGTTCGAGCGTGCGACCGATCTCGCGCAGCAGCTCGAAATACACCGCCTCGGTATCTTGTTCAGGCTCGTCTCGACCGGCGTGGTCGGCGAAGGCCGCATTGGCGCGGCGGGAGCGATCGGCGATGGCGTGCAGCGCGCGCGAGGCCCGCACCAGCTTGAGGATTTCCTTGCTGATGCCGTGCATATAGACGGCGAGCGAGATGCCGCCGAAGCAGACGAGCGCGATGCGAAGTTCCTTCTCCCGCAAGGTTCTCACCCCTCAGCCGTGGTCAATCGCCTTCGCAGCGCCGGCGCGGACGGGCCGGGTCGTACGGTCTGCGCGCCGACCGCGCTCCCGTCCGCGGTGTCCGTCGCGGGCGCCTCATTCCATCGCGCTCGCCATGTCGATCCAGACCGGCTGGAACCCCTCGGCCTTCAGCGCCTGGAAAATCTCCTCGCCGTGCGCCCGATCGCGCGTTTCCACCGTCACATCGAGCTTGGCGCCTTTCGCCGGCACATCGAGGAACAACCGCCGATGCTCGACCGCGAGGATGTTGGCGCCGAGGTGACCGAGCCGGGTGGCGATCTGCCCGAGCACGCCGGGCCGGTCGGGGATGGTCAGGCGGAAGGAGACGATCCGCCGCTCGCGCTCGAGCTCGCGCACCATCACCGAGGCGAGAATGCGCGGGTCGATGTTGCCGCCGCACAGAATCAGTCCCACCTTGCGGCCGCGAAATCGCTCCGGCTTCGCCAGCATCGCGCCGAGCCCGGCCGCGCCCGCACCTTCCGCCATCGTCTTCTGCAAAGTCAGGTAGGCGTTGACCGCCCGCTCGAGCTGGGCCTCGTCGACCAGCATGATCTCGGACACGAGCTCGCGCACGATCGGCAGGGTGAGCACGCCCACGTTCTTCACCGCGATGCCTTCGGCGAGCGTTGGGCCCCCGAGGGGGCGGTTCTCCCCGCTGAGCGCGTTCCAGAACGACGGATAGAGCGCCGCCTCCGCCCCGATGATCTCGATCGCGGGCCGGCGGGCGCGCGCGGCGATGGCGTTGCCGGCAATCAGCCCCCCGCCGCCGATCGGGATCACCAGCAGATCGAGGTCATGCGCGTCTTCCAGCATTTCCAGCGCAATGGTCCCCTGCCCTGCGATCACCAGCGGATCGTCATAGGGATGGACGAAGGTGAGGCCGCGCGCGTCCGCCAGGGTCTGGGCGCGCACCTGCGCCTCTGCCACGCTCTCGCCCTCGAGCACGACCTCGGCGCCATGTGCCCGGGTGGCCTCGATCTTCACGAACGGGGTGGTCACCGGCATGACGATGGTGGCGGGGATTCCCAGCCGCGCGGCGTGGTAGGCGACCGCTTGGGCATGGTTGCCGGCCGACATCGCGATCACCCCCCGCGCGCGCGCCGCCGCGTCGAGCGAGGCGAGCTTGTTGAGCGCGCCGCGATCCTTGAACGAGTTGGTGACCTGCAGATTTTCGTACTTCACGTGGACCTCGGCGCCGGTCAGCGCCGAGAGCTTGGGCGCCGGCAGCATCGGCGTGCGCAGCACCTGGCCCGCGATGGTGCGGCGCGCCGCCTCGATGTCGGCAATGGTGACGCTCATGCCCCCGCTCTCCTGCCTGCGCGCCGCGCCGGGTCGGATGGCGCAAATGCCCGTGCCTCTTGCGCCAAGACCGTCTATTCTCCATTTGCCGGTGGCGTAAAGATAGCAAGGATAGCTGGCGGGGATAGCGTGATGACGGACCCGGGGAGAATCGGCGTGTCGATCGACGTCAAGCCTCATGCCTACGACCCGGCGGTCAGTCCGGAATTATTCGAAGGCGTGCTGGCGCGCCGGTTCATGGCGTTCCTCATCGACGTGACCATCATCGCCATTCCGGTGATATTCGCGGCGGTGTTCATCTTCATCCTCGGGATTGTCACGCTCGGGGTCGGCTGGGCGCTGTACTGGCTGCTGTCGCCGGCGACGGTGATCTGGGCGGTCTGCTACTACGGGTACACGTTCGGCAGCCCGGCCTCGGCGACCATCGGGATGCGGGTCATGGATCTGGAGATGCGCACCTGGTACGGCGCGCCCGCCTATTTCGTGCTCGGCGCGGTGCACGCGATCGTCTACTGGGTTACCGTATCGTTCCTCACGCCGTTCATAGTGTTGATCGCCTTCTTCAACGCGCGCCGGCGCCTCCTGCACGACATGTTGGTGGGGACCATCGTGATCAACAACCAGGCCCGCGCGCAGGCGCTGCGCGCGCCGCCGCGTTGAGCGCGAGCGAGCCGCGAGATGACGGGCCGGGGCAAAGCGAGCCGAGGGAAAGAGATTTGACGCGAGCCGCCGCGCGCGCGATCCTGTTGTCGGCAATGCGTCGCCGTTCGAGACCGCCGTGACCCAGCACTCGCGCAACACCCCGCAGTTCTATCTCACCGCCCCCTCCCCGTGCCCCTATCTGCCCGGCCAGGAGGAGCGCAAGGTGTTCACCCATCTCGTGGGCGAGCGTGCCTCGGAGCTCAACGATCTGCTCACCCATGGCGGCTTCCGCCGCAGCCAGTCGATCGCCTACCGGCCGGCCTGCGAAACCTGCCGCGCCTGCGTGTCGGTGCGGGTGATCGCCGAGGACTTCCGGCCGACCCGAAGCATGCGCCGGATCCTCGAGCGCAACCGCGATCT
>DASSJW010000620.1:0-3525 GCA_035690995.1 Xanthobacteraceae bacterium | reverse complement strand
TCATGGCTTAGCTGAGGCTCAGCGCGGGCGCCGGTCCGTCGTGGGAAACCGCCGGCGCCGACGCCAAATCCCCGATATGCCGGGTTAGCTCAGTGCGGGGGCGGCGCACGATCGGCGGCGAAGCGGACTCGTTCCGCATGTAGCCCGGTTCGTTGCGAATGACCCGGGAGTGGACGAAAGCTGCGCGCAAGATGCCCCAATCCTGATCGCCCGCGCTGCCTGTATCGACCAGATCTATTTCGGTTTCCCCAATTGCTTGGCGACCTCACGGGCACAGCTGATGAAAAGTTGCGCCAACGGGCTGAGCGTGCGGTTTCTCAGCGTGAGGATTCCGATTGGATAGGCACCGGCAGGTGGGTCAACCGGCAACAATTTGAGCGACATGTGTTTGCCGAAGCGCAACATCGACCGCGGAAGCATCGTGATATAGCGTCCCGTTGCCAGCAGATGGTGATGAAGCGGAATCGAGAACGAGACGACGTGCGCGCGCGGCGGCTCAAAGCCGCTGCTACGAAACGCCTGCGCAATGTATTGGCCAGGCAGGCTTTCGGGCGGCGGAAGGACCCAGAGCTCGTTGAGCAGATCCGCCAGGACCAGCTTGCGGCGACGAATCCACTTGGTGGGCGAGCCGGCCATTACGACGAATTGGTCGTCAAACAAGACCTCCAATTCCGTGTCTCCCGCCGCTGAAACGCCCATCGTCGGTGCCACTGCCAGCTCAATAGTACGCTGACGCAATTCGCGGCTAAGCAATGCGTCGCGGTCTCCCGGTACCAATTGAAAGACGACCCGGGGATATTGTCGCGACAGTCGGTCGATGACGGCAGTAGCGAATCCCGCCGCCATGGTTTCGGTGCATCCGATCCGCAACTCTCCAGCCGCGGGGTCGATGAGGAACTCGAGTTGCTTGACACCCTGCTGGAGCTCGTCGAACACGGCGAGCCCGCATTTGAGCAGCGCGTCGCCATAGATGGTCGGCTGGATTCCGTGTGGTCCCCGGTCGAGAAGACGCAATCCGATCGCGTGCTCAACCTCTGCGATCGCTTTGGAGACGGAAGGTTGCGAAATCGCTAGCTCCGCGGCCGCTTTGCCCATGCTGCCCGATTTCGCCACGGCCAGAAGAATGTGCAGATCGCGCAGCCTGAGGCGTTTTCCAACGCGGTCCGTCCAGTGCATGTCCTCATTCCTCAACGGCTATGGGACGATCACAGAATAGAATTACCGGGTATGAGCGGCGTTGGCTATCCTTCTGGTTGTGACCCGCTGGGGCCCCCGCAGCACACCTGGTGCAAACCCTTCTGGAGGTTGCGATGAAAACGATTCTGTCGTTGTTCCTGTTGGGACTGCTGTCGCTCGCTCCCCAGTCCGCGGGGGCTCAACAGCCTGCGGAATCCGCAAGCTACCCGGCGCGGCCGGTCAAAGTGATCGTGCCGAATGCGGCCGGAGCTGCGCTGGACATCATCGGGCGAGTGGTCGCGCAAAAGCTCTCCGAGCTCACCGGCGGACAGTTCTACGTGGAAAATATGCCTGGGGCGGGTGGCATCATCGGGATGGGCGCCGCGGCGAAAGCGCCGGCTGACGGCTACACCATCATGGTCATCAATCAGGATTTTGTCGTTCAGCCGTTGGTGAAGTCCAATGTTCCTTATGATCCATTCAAGAGCTTCACGTCGGTGGCAACAGTGGCGGCGGCACCCGAGGTGATCTCGGTTCATCCTTCGCTGCCCGCGACAAACATGAAAGAGCTGATCGCCCTGCTGAAAGCAAATCCGGGAAAATACGGTTACGCAAGCCCTGGTCATGGGACATCGCCTCATATCGCTTGCGAGCGGCTCTTCAAGCTCACTTATGGCCTCGATGTCGTCCACGTGCCGTTCCAGGGCGGCGCGCCGGCGGTCACCGCAAGTCTCGCCGGCCACACCCAGATTCTCCACATCACACTGCCGCTGGTCGCAGGCCACATCAAAGAGGGAAAGCTGCGTGGTCTCGCGGTAGCGGATCGGAAGCGTTCGCAAGACTTGCCCGATGTTCCGACCTTGGAAGAAGCCGGCACGCCAAATCACGACGTCGGATACTGGACGGGCGTGTTGGTGCCGGCCGGAACCCCCAATGACATTGTCGAGCTGCTCAGTCGTCAGATCGCCAGAATCATATTGCTCCCCGAAGTCAAGGAACGCCTGGCGAAGCTCGGTTTCAGTCCGCTGGCGGGTACGCCTCAGGAGCTCGGCGCCTACATCAAGACGGAATCAGAGGAATGGGGCAGGGTCGTGCGCGAGGCAAAAATCAGGATTGATTGACGCACATTGCTGGAGGTCTGCTTCCGCATACGTCCTTCCCTCGCTCAGCGACGAGAGATCGATTGCATGATCCAGCCATCCGCTCTCGTCGCAGCCGCCGCAGCACGATATCCTGCCGGGTTTGCCGCGACTTGGACAAATCACGCAACTCGGAGAGACCGGAAAGAACGTCAGGAAAAACGGAGCGTCCCATGAACAAATCCGCCAATGCCCGTCAGGGCCTCCAGCCTGTCACCCTAGAACGCAGCGGCGTGATCGTCACTCGTGTCGGGGTCAATCTTGGCGCGGAGATCGGCGGAGTTGATCTTCGCCAACCGCTATCAGACCAGGCATTCGCCGCTATCCAGGACGCCCTGGTCGAGAACGAGTTGATCATCTTTCGCGATCAGCAGATCACATCCGACAATTTGATAGATTTCGGCCGCCGCTTCGGGGAACTGACCGTTCATCCCTTCTCGCCACACGACGAGAAGGCGCCGATCCTCATCAAGTTCAGAAACGACGAAACCAACGCGCCGTTCGGCACAGACGTATGGCATTCGGACGAGACGTTCCGGGCGCAACCGCCCATGGCGACAATTCTATGCGCCAAGGAGGTGCCGGCTGTTGGCGGTGATACAATGTTTGCCAGCATGTCGGCGGCATTCGACGGTCTCAGTAGCCGCATGAAGGAGTTCATATCAGGACTCGAGGCCATTCACGACTTGAAGCCCTTCAGAACTCTATTCGGGAATACCGAGGATGACCGCAGGAAGCTTCAGCACTTCGAGCTGATGTATCCGCCGCAGGTACACCCGGTGGTCCGGGTCCATCCCGTGTCGGGGCGGAAGGTGCTGTTCGTGAATCCTCAGTTCACCATCGCCATCAAGGATATGGACGAGCGCGAGTCGCGAGTGTTACTCGACACGCTGTTTTACCAAGCATTGATTCCCGAGTATCAGTTCCGGCATCGCTGGGCACCTCATACCATTGCGATGTGGGATAACCGGTCGACCCAGCACTATGCCGTCAACGACTACTATCCGCAGCGGCGTTTCATGGAGCGCGTGACAGTTGGGGGCGGGCCAGTTAGCGGTGTTGAGCGCGCCGATCCCGCGACCATTCGCAAGGCCAAGTACCTGGTGCCCGATAATGTCGACCGGCATGGTGGTCACAAGCCTCACGCCGACATCGTTAGAAGCTGAGGGACAGGATATAAAAAATCCCTGGCCCCGTCTGGGCCTTCCCC
>DASSJW010000619.1:0-2379 GCA_035690995.1 Xanthobacteraceae bacterium | reverse complement strand
CGAGCGCAAGCAGACCGAAGCTGAGCCAGTACAGCGTGGCCGCCAGCAGGAACATGCTCAACGAGCCGGGCGCGATCGGGTCGACGAGCCGCCAGAGCACCGCCATCACGGGCGATTGCCAATCGCCGAACTGCCATGCCTGGGCGTCGGCATAGACGTAGCGTGCGTCGACGGTGCTGTAGCCCGGATAGAACACCAGCAGCGTCAGGGCGTAGCCGGCCGCCGTCGTGAGGAAGACGAGCCATCGCGGCCATGTAGGCCGCTGCGTGTCGGTCCGCAGTGCGACCGGATCGCCATCCTGCACGGCTGCCATCGACCACCCCGATTCAACTCGCGTCCTCGTATACCAGCGAGGCGGCTCGGGATAGAGGCGCGCGTGGGCTGTCGAGAGAGTATGTCCGAAAGCTTGCAGATCCCCCGATAGGATCATGCGAGCGAAAATACCGAGAGCGAAATCGCAAGCACGCTGACGCGACCTAAGCTCTATTCGGGCGGGCGCGGGTGCGCAAAACGATCTGCGAGTGTCATGTCAGTGGGATCGCCGGCGACGGGCCGGAGCCACGCGTCGCAGCGAAAGCCGGTGGAAGCGAAAGGCGCGCTTCCAACACTCTGCCGTCAACGTCCTAGCGAGCCGATGGCTCGCAGGGCGAGGTCAATGCAGCCAGGCGCTGGGCCTGCTCAGTACGGATGGGCCCAATACTCGACCGGCAGGCTGCTGCCCTGCTTGACCATGATCTCATGCGGCGAGATCGGGCCTGATGCTTCGATGGCCTCGCCCTTCGACTTGGCCAGCGTGGATACCGACCAGACCACCGCGATCGCGGCCGCGGCAGCAATGGCAGCCAGAACAAAGCGGTTGCGCATCTGTCATCTCCTCGTTCGGATGAACTGCGCAATCGCATTGCCATATTGGGGGCTGGCCCAGCGTGAAGGACCTCACACAGGCCGATCTTTTCGATCACCATCTTGACCGCCGCGGGTTTGTCTCGCCGCGGTAAAAAGGGGTGTATACTGGGTCGATCTCGAGGAATCAGAGGACGTAGACATGAGCATTCGACGAAAGAGCATACTGGCCGCCCTCGCCGTGACCCTGATCGGGGCCGCACCCGCATGGTCGCAGAGCGCGTTGAAAATGCTCGATCCGGACAATGACAGCACCGTCGACCTCGCCGAGGCGAAGAGTGCGGCTTCCAAGGCCTTCGATAAGCTTGATCGCGATCACGACGGCACCCTCGACCGACGGGAACTGCGCGGCCGGATCAACAAGAAGGATTTTGCCGCGGCCGACCCCGATAAGGATGGAACCCTGGACAAGAATGAATATTCCGCAGTGGTCGAAAAGCGCTTCACCGCCGCAAACCCTGATAATGACGGCACGATCGACGCAAAAGAGTTGAAGAGCAGCGCGGGCCGCTCGCTCGTCCGCCTCCTCAAGTAGCGGAGCGCCGGGCGCTGCAACGGTCCGGGCACTACCAGATGGCGAGCCCCGGATCACCGGACTTCGAAACGGCCAGCGCCATCCAAGCTCTTGCCCTCGCCGCCTCGGCGATTCGGTCGGCGCGGCACGGGGCGCTCTCCTTGAGGCCCCCGGCATCGACGTATTGCTGCGCTATCCTGCCGAGGGAACGGCAATTTTGCGAAGTCTCGTATTTCGACGTCTTGTCGCGAACATCGATCACGCAACGATTGACGGCATCGCTCAATTGAGTGGCGATCGCTTCAAGCCGCGACTCATTGGACGAGCACGCCGACATCAACGGTATGAGCAGCAGTAGCGGGATCAGGTGTTTGCTGTGTCTCATTGTCAGTTTCCTCAAAAAGGACTGCGTCGTTCCAGCCCGCGGGGCTGCCCGGGGATCGACCTCACGCCAGGAAGCGGGCGGCCCACCTTACGAAGGAGCTGGAAAACACCGTGCGGTAGGACGTTGGCACAAATCCGCGGCTCCAGACAGTGACCTGACCGGGCAGGCCGGCTTGCGGGCTGGCTCTTCAGGCGCTCGGCTCCTTGGACTGGGGTTCGCGGTATGACGGCAAGGTGAACTGGAAGGTCGCGCCTGGCCCGGTGTTGCGCGAGGCCCACAACCGCCCATCGTGAGCTTCGATGATCGATCGGCAGATCGACAATCCCATGCCCATGCCGCCGGGCTTGGTGGTGAAGAACGAGCCGAACAGGCGATCGACGTTCTCCGGCTCGATGCCGACGCCGGAGTCCTGCACCATGACGATAACCTGGTCGGCCGCGTGCTGGTGCGATCGGATCAGCAGGTCGCGGCGCCGATCGCTGACGGCCGCCATCGCCTCCATCCCGTTCATCACAAGATTGATGATCACCTGCTGCAACTGGACCCGATCACCGAGCACCGGCGTCAGCGCGGGCGA